>DATEMM010000043.1:0-3632 GCA_035275605.1 Pyrinomonadaceae bacterium | reverse complement strand
CGTCGAAATCCGCGCGCGCCCCCAGGCCCACGAGCAGAAGACGCCGCGCGTCGCCGCTGCCTTCAGCCCCCGCCGCGTAGACGAGCATGGAAGTCCCTGCCTCGCCCCTGAACTCGCCTTCGCGCGCAAAGTTCTCGATGGTTTCCAGCATTCCGGCTTCGAGCGCGCCCGCTGCGTGCGGCGCGTCTTCGAAGACGCAGACGGCGACGGCCTTGGCCGACGGCGGAAGCTCTTTGATTAATTCTATTGACGAAAAATTCGTTTCATCCATAACCTGATCTAAGGCAGCGCCCGAATCCTCATCTCTTTAATTGGCACGCTCACGGATGGCTGAGTATAATGCAGCCTCTCGAATTCGTCCTAACCGCTGAAACTTTCGTGTCCTAAATTGATTGACATAACATGATCTAGGGAAAGCTGTCCGGAAAGCCCCGAAGGGGCGAAATATTGAAGCCTGGGGCATCGCCCCTGGTCACAGAAGGCGTATTAGATAAGCCCTGAAAGGGCGCAATATGTATTTCGCCCTTTCAGGGCTTAAGGTTGAATGCTGTGCCAGGTTCCTGGGGCGATGCCCCAGGCTTTTGTATTGCGCCCCTTCGGGGCTTTCGGACGGATTTGATGGGCTTCTGATTTTAGATTAGGGCACTACTAAACTTTCTCATACTTTTCTCGGAGGAATCTTAATGACTTTCTTACGTTTGTCAGTGCGCCGCGGCGTGGCCGCACTCGTGCTCGTAATCCTCGCCTCCCTGTCCTCCTTCGCGCAGCAACCTGGCTCCGGCGCGTCGGCGTCATCGGTTGAGCGCAAGGTGCGTGTGACGCTCCTGCAACTAAACGACGTCTACCAGATTTCGGCGGTCGATAAAGGGACGAGAGGAGGGCTGGCGCGCGTGGCGACGCTGCGTAAGCAGGTGATGGCGGAATCCCCGAACACGCTTTTCCTGCTCGGCGGCGACACCATCGCGCCCTCGGTCGCGTCCAATATCTTCAAAGGGCAGCAGATGATTAACGTCTGGAACATGATCGGGCTGGACTTCGCCGTCCTAGGCAATCACGAGTTCGACTTCGGCCCGCAAGTCTTGCAGGACCGCATCAAGGAATCGCGCTTCACCTGGCTTGCGACCAACGTCATAGATAAAAAGAGCGGCAAGCCTTTCGCGGACACGCCGCCCTACGTGATACGCGAGATCGGCGGCGCGAAAATCGGCTTCTTCGGGCTGCTCACGCCGGACACGGCGCAGTTCTCCAGCGTGGGGCCGGACGTCACGTTTCTGGACCCGTGCGAGACGGCCAGAAAAATTGTGCCGGAGATGAGGACTAAGGGCGCACAGGTCGTCGTGGCGATTACGCACCTGGCTATGCGCGAGGACAAGCAGGTGGCGCGCTGTGCGCCGATAGACGTTATCATTGGCGGGCACGAGCACGAGATGCTCGAATCCCTCTCGGGGCGCACGCCCATCTTCAAGTGGGGCGCGGACGCGCGCGACCTCGGACGCATTGACCTCAACATCAAGCTTCCGTCGGGCGAACTGGAAAGCATCGACTGGACTGCCATCCCTGTGACGAGCGAGGTCAAGGACGATCCGCAGTCGGCTGCGCTCATCGCGGATTACGAAAACAAGGTCTCGGCGGACGTTGACCGCTCCATCGGCAGCACACGCGTTGCGCTGGACGCGCGCGGCGAGATGAACCGCTCGCGCGAGACGAACCTGGGAAGTTACATAGCGGATGCCTATCGCAAGGCTTTGAAGGCGGACGTCGCGCTATTTAACGGGGGCTCGATCCGAGCGGGCAAAGTTTTAAGCCCCGGCCCGCTCTCCAAGCGCGACGTGATGGCGATTCTCCCGTATGAGAATCCGATTGTGAAGATAGAGGTGACCGGGGCAACGCTTCGCGCGGCGCTTGAGCACGGCGTCAGCCGGAGCGCGGAGGAGAAGGAACCGGGCCGCTTTCCGCAGGTCTCGGGCGTGCGCTTCACTTTCGATGCGCGGCGACCCGCGGGCTCGCGCCTGACGAGCGTCGAAGTGGGCGGCCAGCCGCTCGACGACAAGAAGATTTACACGCTCGCGACCAACACCTTTCTAGCAGAGAAGGGCGGCGACGGCTACACTATGCTCATCGGGTCGAAGTACCTGGTCAACCCGGAGAACGGCCCAGTCGAGCCGGTCGTCCTGATGGAGGCCATCAGCGCCGAAAAGGAGATCGCCCCGCAGGCCGACGGGCGAATCAAGAGGGAGGATCAGTAGGTAGTGAGCAGCGAGCAGTAAGCAGACGAGACGAACTGCTTTTACTGCTCACTGCTTACTGCTTACTGCTCACTATCTGATGTTTATTGATGACTCATCGACGGGCCTGAAGCGCGAGGCGATGGAATTGTTCAGGCGCGCGTTCGAGGCGCAGCAGGCCGCGGACTACGAGGGTGCGATAGAGCTTTACCAGCGCTCGATTGCCACCTACCCGACGGCCGAGGCCCACACCTTCCTCGGCTGGGTCTACAGCTTTCAGCAGCGTTACGACGAGGCGATTGCGGAGTGCCTGGAAGCGATTCGCGTGGACCCGACGCTCGGCAACCCCTACAACGACATCGGCAGCTACCTGGTGGCGAAGGGCGACCTTTACGCCTGCGTCAAGTGGTTCAAGCTTGCTCTCGTCGCGCCCCGTTACGAAGCACGCGCCTACCCGCACATGAATCTGGGGCGCGTCTACGAGCAGCGCGGGCGGCTCCTGGACGCCGCGCGCCACTACGGCCTCGCCCTCGAACAGGAGCCCGGCTACACCCAGGCCTCCATCGCACTCAGGAAATTACAATCGAAACTGAATTAACAAAGTGATGAGTGTTGAGTGAGTTGAATTCTACGTCAGAGGAATCATTCAACAGCCCCGTCAGGGGCGAAAGAGAATAGCCCAGCCATTTATGGCTGGGAAACAGAACGATAACAATGAGGGAGTCCCGGAGGGACGACTGACCTTGGTGGTTCAATCGTCCCTCCGGGACTCCCTTCATCTCACCATTCTATCCCCAGGGCTCAAGCCCTGGGCTATTATCCGTCGCCCCTAACGGGGCTGGTTGAATGTGACATCTAACGTCGAGTTCACGCAGTCATCACTCATCACTCATCACTTATCACTTATCTTTATCCTCGTCTTCTTCCGGTTCTCGTCCACGGCGACGTAGACGACTTCGGCCTCTGTGACGCGGATGCGGTCGCGGGAGGTCCCGCCGTGGCGTTCGGTCTCGACGACGACGCGGATGGTGATGGAGGTCGTGCCGACGCGGACGGTCTCGGCGTAAAAGCTGACGAGGTCGCCGACGAAGACGGGTTTGTGAAAGATGATCTCGCGCATGGCGACCGTGACGAAGCGCGGCATGCCCGTGTGACGGTGCGCCTCGATGGCTCCGGCCATGTCAATGTAGCTCAGGATAATGCCGCCGAAGATGGTGCCCTGCGGGTTGGTGTCCCGCGGCAAAAGAGTGATGCGAATCGCCGGGTCTGTGTAGGAATTCATCTCAACGAAGGGATGAGGGATGAAGGATGAGGGATGAAGGAAGGCGGTTGAGTTAATGCTTAACTGAGCAGTTAATTCGACCCCTTTCATTCCTCATCCCTCATCCTTCATCCCTCATCCCTTTC
>DATEMM010000042.1:0-5708 GCA_035275605.1 Pyrinomonadaceae bacterium | reverse complement strand
GAGCGCATGCTGCGCTGGCTGGGGATTCAGCTCAGCAGCCTGACCATTCAGGACGACGACGTGACCAGGGAGGCTTTGACCATTGAAGACTGCACGCAGTTCGACGCGCGTGACGGAACCATTCCGGGCGACATCTCGTCGGCTGCCTTCATGATGGCGGCCGCCGCGCTGCTGCCTGGGTCCAGGCTTCGCATCAACCAGGTCGGTCTCAACCCGACGCGCACGCAACTTCTTCCGGTGCTTCGCTCGCTTGGCGTTGACGTGCGCATCAGCTCTGGCCAGCGCGGCCTCACGCGTCTGGCCGAAGACTTTCATGAGCCTGTCGGCGACATCAGCGTCACGGGAGGCGCGGGGCTCGCGCCAGTGGAGCCTGGACGGTCAAACGTCCTCGGCGGCGCGCTGATCCCGCGCTTGATTGACGAATTGCCGGTGCTCGCAGTGCTTGGCTCGCAGGTTTTGGGCGGCATCTCGATTCGTGACGCGGGCGAGTTGCGCATTAAGGAATCCGACCGGATAAGCGCGACCGTCCGGAACCTGCGCGCGATGGGCGCGGAGGTCTTCGAGCACGAGGACGGCTTGACGATAGCGGAGCGCACGCCTTTGCGCGGCGCGCAACTGGACGCGCACAATGACCACCGCATCGCCATGGCCTTTACCGTCGCCGCGCTCATCGCAGAGGGCGAATCGGAGATGGCGGGTGCTGAGTGCGTCGGCGTCTCCTACCCGGAGTTTTTCCAATCGCTGGAATCATTAACCGAGAGGTGAGCAGCAGGGCCGTGCGATTGATCGTCATCACGGGCTTCATGGGCGCTGGCAAGACGGAAGTGGCCGCGGCGCTTGCGCGCAGGCTCGCCTGCCCGATGCTAGACCTCGACCGCCTGATAGAGGAGCGCGAGGGACGCTCGCCGCAGGTGATAATTGACGAAGAGGGCGAGCCGCGCTTTCGTGAGCTGGAAACTTTGGCGCTCCGTAAAGCCCTGTCTGACGGTAGGGCACACGTCATAGCGCTCGGCGGCGGCACCTGGACGCTTTCCCATAACCGTGCCCTCATCAACGAGCGCGAAGCCTTCACAATCTGGCTCGACGCGCCCTTCGAGTTATGCTGGCAACGCATCGAGAGTGAAAAGACTGAGCGCCCGCTGGCGCGAGATTTCGCTAGCGCACGCAGGCTTTACGACGAGCGGCGCGCTGTTTACGATCAGGCTATGCTGCGCGTGCAGTGCGCTAAAGATAAGAGCGCCGAAGCGATTGCAGCGGAAATCGCGGAAGCGTTGACGTAAATTTTCAAGTCGGACGACGGGAGATAATCAACGCGCCCGTCGAATCAAAGAGAGAGCGAGACAGGGGAAGGTATGGGTGAGAGGATGGAAGACGCGAGGGCACTGAACGTCGCGAAGAAGCTGAAGAACGCGGACAACTGGAAACACCTGGCGCGCTGGCACGGTCAGGGCTACTACGAGCTTCAGACCGAGGACACAAGGGATGTGCCCGTGCGCCTCTTTCTGACGCCCTCGTTGCTCAATGCTGTCGAAGATACTCTCTATAGGCAGATAGTCAACGCGACGCGCTTTCCCGGCGTGAAGCTGGTCGTTATCACACCCGACACGCACTACGGCTACGGCGTCCCCGTCGGCTGTGTCATCCTCACAGACGCCGAATCGGGCGCGGTGGCGATGGGGCCGGTCGGGTATGACATATCCTGTGGAATGGTCAGCGCAAAATCGGATGTCCCAGTGGAGGAGGCAACGCCCGAGAAGCGCCTTGAGTTTAATAGCGCCGTGATGCAGCGAGTGAACATGGGCGCGGGCGGCAAGAGCGTCAAGCTCGGCGGCCTGGATAAGCGCGAGTTCAATAACCTGGTGCGCGGCGGGGCCGAGTACTACGTCGAGAAGTACGGCGCGTCTTTCGACCGCAGCCGGGCCGAGCGTCACCGGATGCCCGTCGATGACGACTGGCAGATTCCCTGGGGAGGGAAAGGGAATCCTGAGCGCGGGCTCAACCAGTTGGGCTCGCTCGGCGGCGGCAACCACTTCATAGAATTGCAGAAGGCCGAGGAGACCGGGACGCTCTTCGTGCAGGCGCACACGGGCAGCCGCGGCTTCGGGCACGGGCTGGCAACTAACTATTTCGAGATGGCGAAATCGGAGAAGCCGGACCTCATCACGGACATAGACCTCGGCTATTTCACGCCCGCATCAATTCACTACCGTGACTACCTCAACGCGGTCGCCGCCGGGGGCAACTACGCCATCATCAATCGCCTGATTATCTTCGAGCAGATCGCCGCGGCCTTTCGCCAGACCTTCGGCGCTGAGCTTGAATTGATCTACGAGATCAGCCACAACCTGGTGCAGCAGGAGTGGCACCCCGATTACGGAGAGGTCTGGGTGCACCGCAAGGGTGCGACTCGCGCTTTTCCCGCCGATCATCCTGCGCTCAAGGGGACGTTCTGGGAGAAGACAGGGCACCCGGTCCTGATTCCCGGCTCGAATAAGGATTGGAGCTACATCCTGCGCCCGGCCGCAGGCGCGGTCAGGAGCGGGTTCTCCGTCAACCACGGCGCGGGCCGCAGGCTCTCGCGTGGCGAAGCGACACGCACGCTCTCGCAAAGGCAGATTGACGACGAGTACAGGGAGGCTGGAATTCTCGTCAACACGAACGGGCGCGTCCCCCTGGACGAAGCCGCGCCGGCCTATAAATCTTCCGCTGAAGTGATAGAGGCCGTGGTCGGCGCAGGGCTTGCGACCATAGAGTACACGCTCTGGCCGCTGGCCTCGCTCAAGGGGACCGACGAGCGCAGGCAAAAGCGTCGAAGAAAAGGCGGCAAGCCACAGAAAACGCGCGCTCATTTTTAGTGCGGGTTTTTAGTGCGGGTTTAATTGACGCGCTCAGGACGTTGACGCTTTACCGTTCGCCTGCGCTCGCAGCATCTTCAACAAGGCCAGCTCTTCGACCTCGTACTCGGGCTGGATGCGCTTGATGGAGCGCTCGACGCGGCGGCGGAACTCTTCGAGCGTGACGCCTTGCAGGTAGCTCTCCAGGACCTTCGGGTGGATGTAGCAGCCGCGGCAGACGGTCGGCGTGTTGCCCAGCCGCTCGGCCACGCGCTTGACGCCCCTGACCAGATTCCGCCTGGCCTCTTTCTCATCCTTAGCCTTGCCGATTTCCGCCAGCTCTACGGCCGCCAGCAGCGTCCCGCCCCACGTTCGAAAGTCTTTGGCCGAAAACTCCGGCGAGGTGGCTGCCTTGATGTACTCGTTGACGTCGCGCGGGCGAATGGGTCGCACCTTCCCTTCCCCGTCGTAGTACTCGAAGAGTCTAGGGCCGCCGATCTTTTTGATGTCGCCGATGAGCGCCGCCAGCTCCTCATCGACGTGCAGGACGCGGTGGCGTATGTGGTGCTTGCCGACGAAGTTGAAAGAGAGGCGGCCCCCGCGCTTAATCTCCAGGTGGCGGTTTCGGAGTGTCGTCACGCCGTAGGTGCGATAGCGCTTGACGCTCTTTTCCGAGCCGACGCGAAAGTATAGATCGTTGATGAGGCGCACGACGACGGCCAGCACCCTTTCGCGCGGGAAGCCTTCGAGGTTGATGTCCTCGTTCGTCCTGCGCCTCAGTGCGGGCAGGTGTTCGCCGAAGCGCTCGATCTTCTCGTACTTTTTGCGCTGCTGGCGCGCGGCGAACTGTGGATGATAGATGTATTGGACGCGCCCGCTCGTGTCAATCCCTATGGCCTGGATGCGGCCACGCGCAGAGGGCGAGATGCGGACGTGCTCCCACGCGGGCGGAATCACGAGCGAGCGTATGCGCTCAAGCTCCGTTCGGTTTGTGATGGCATGTCCCGCCGCGTCCGTGTACGAGAAGCCGCGCCCCTTCGAGCCGCGCCTTTGCCACCAGCGTGCGCGCGTGCCGCGCTCGACAATCTCGACCGGGTTTCGCTGCGCTTCAGGCGCTACTTCCACGACTGCGGCTTCCGTACTGGCCACTCAAAAAGCCCCCCTGTTCGATGGCTATGCTTCTCCCCGGCGACGATGAAGCAAGAGAATTTCGTTTTCAACCCGCACCGGCGCGCGACGCGCCTTTTAATCCTCGTCGTAGGGCTCCAGGTTCTTGTTGGCCGGTCCCTGAAAGACCTTGCCGTAGGCGTCGTAGCGCGAGCCGTGGCAGGGGCAGTCCCAGCTCTTCTCCTTCGAATTCCAGGCCACTATGCACCCTAAGTGGACGCAGACGGCGGAACGTTCGTGCAGCGCGCCAGACTCGTCGCGGTAGGTCGCAACCTTTTTCAGGCCGTGCCGGACGACCGCGCCCGTCCCCGGCTTAATCTCGTCCGCGGAATCCACATCGCCCGGCGTCACCAGGTCCGCGTACTGCGCTGCGACGTTGAGGTTCTCGCTGGCAAACTCGGGCAGAGCCTTCAAGGTCTTGCGCGTCGGGTAGTAAATCTTCTCCCACTCATTGTCGCGCCCCGCGATGAGGTCCGTCAGGAGGATGCCGGCGATGGTGCCGTGCGTCATGCCGTTGCCGGAATCGCCCGTCGCGATGTAGACGTTCTCGTCGTCCATGGGGTTGCGCCCGATGAAGGCCAGCCCGTCCACAGGCTCCATCACCTGCCCGGACCATTGAAACTCGATCCCTTCGATCATGGGAAAGCGCGTTCGCGTCCAACGTTCTAACCAACTGAAGCGCTTGTTGGCGTCGTCATCAGCCTGCCCTGTCTTGTGGTCTTCACCGCCGACGATCAGAAGGTCGTACTCTTCATTCTCGCCCGTGTCTTTAGAATGAGCATTCACGCTCTCGATGCGGACGTAGTGATAGGGGTCGGGCGTGTCCCAGTAGAGAGCTTTGGTGACGGAGCCGGAGGGGACGCGCGCCCCTATGACGTAAGTGATGTAGGGTGCCTGCTTGGTGTGAATGGCGAAGCGGTCGTTGACGGGCGTGTTGGTCGCGACGACCACCGAGTGGGCCGTGACGATGCGCCCGTCCTCTGTCTCGACGCGCGCGCTTCGCTCGCCGCCCTCGATCTTGGCCGCGTGCGTCCCTGTAAAAATCCTCCCGCCGTCGCGGCGGATGGCGCGCGCCAGCCCCGCCAGATAGAGCAAGGGGTGAAACTGCGCCTGTCGTGGAAAGCGCAGGCACTTGCCCGTGTCGAAATCTTTAATCGGCGCGCGCTCGACCATCTCTATACTGGTCAGCCCGGCGCGGTGCGCCGCCTCCAGTTCGTCCTCCAACTGCTGCTTCGATTCGTCCGGCGGGGCGAAAAGATAGCCGTCAACCCGCTCGAATTCGCACTCGATGCCCTCTTCTTTGACGATGGCCTCGACGCGGTCTATGGCCGCCGTGTGGCTCTCTGCGGCGAGCCGCGAGCCGTCTTCGCCGTGCAGCCGCTCCAGCTCGTAGTAGCGGTCGTCGAGCGCGTTGACCAGATGAGCCGTCGTCCGGCCCGTCATGCCGCCGCCGATTGGCCCGTCGTCCAGCACGACCACCCGCTTGCCTTCGCGCGCGAGCAGGTACGCCGTGGTCATGCCCGCGATGCCTGCGCCGACGATGACGATGTCCGCGCTCGTGTCTTCCGTCAGGCGGCCGTCCGCCTCTATCTCTTTGGCCGTCGCCATCCAGACCGATGTGGTCTCTCCAGAATCACTTTTCATTGCCTTCATGCTCCTGCTTAAAGTCGCGGCACGCTGACGTGTGTCGCCTCCTCGGCCGTTTTA
>DATEMM010000041.1:0-6778 GCA_035275605.1 Pyrinomonadaceae bacterium | reverse complement strand
GTGCCGAAGCGAACGGACGGGCAATAGCTGGACTCTCATCCTCCGCTCATCCGGCATCAACGATGGGGAGCAGCGAAGAGGCGCGCGGCATAACGTAGCCTTCCGTTTGCGGGTCAATCCTCGCGAGCGCCTCGTCTAGAGAGCGTGCGGGCAGGAGGCGCATTCGTCGCACGTCTTCATCCTGTAGCTTTGAAACAAGGTGGACGCGATACTTCTCCGCCTTGACGAGCAGCGACCAAGCGGTCTGCCCGTTCACTTCGTAATGCTCTCGCAAGCGGCTTTCGAGCGCGCGCGAGTCCGCGGCCTCAAACCACTTCAGGAAGTCTTTGCGTCCCAGGCCGTCCGCGCACTCGGCCAGCAGGATGATGTCGCCCCCCTCCCGGCACGCGTGCGCGGCCATATCCAGCGACTTGTGCGCCTGAATCAGGTTGATGTCCCAGGGCGAGCCGCCGCAGCTAGCGACGACTGCCCGCCGCTTATCCTCGATCCTGATTGAATGCTCCGCGGCATACTCCGCGCAGGCCAGGCGGTGCGCCTCGCGCCAGTGGCCCGCGTAAATGCGGACGGCGCGCCCGCGTTCGTCCACCACCGCGTTGATAAGAAACGAGGGCGCTATCTCGGCACAGATGCGCTCGCATTCTTCGTGGACGGCGTTGCCGGCGAGCAATCCTGTGCCAACGCCAGCGCGCCGCCCGCCGCGCTCAAAATCGAGCGCCAGCATGTGCGTCCCTTCAATCGTCCGGGCGGAGGCCAGCCCAGGGCAGACACTCTTGCGCCCGCCAGTGAAGCCCGCGAAGTAATGAAAGCCTATGCCGCCGGTGAGGATGACGCGGTCGTATCCTTTGAGAGCGCGGTTGACTTCGATGGGCGTCCCGCGCTCAGTCTCGCCTAGGTGAATCATGCTCGCGGAATCGTAGGCGTCGTGGTCAAGCGTCTTTATTCTCTGCACGATGAAGGGCGTCAGCAGTTCTCTCTTCTCCGCCGGGGTCACGGTGCGGTGTATGCCGGTCGCGAAGAGGATACTGATGTCGGAGGGTGAAACGCCCGCCTCAATCAGGCGGCGCACCAGCAGGTTGACGACCTGTGCGCTCGCAGTGGCGCGCGTCGCGTCCGAGACGACGACGAGCACGCTCTCGCCCGCCGCAACGATCTCTTCGAGCGGGGGCGAGCCGACGGGGCTGTCCATCAGCGCCCCGACCTCGACGTCCGCGAGCGGGCGCGCCTTTGTGGCCGCGGCCTCCAACACGCGCAGGCGCGTCTCGTCGTAAGTTAAAGAGAAGGATTCGTGACCAAACCCGAGTTCGATTTCAGACATAAGCAGGAGAGAATTCGTCTTCAGACTCCGAAGCGAACCAGCGCGCGCTCGATGGAATTAAGCGAGATGAAATCGGTCTGCCCGGCGGCGCGCGCCTCTGCCAGCCACTGACGGAGCTTGCGCGCCTCGTCTAGAGTCGAGATGCGGCACGCGCCCGTCAGCGCCAGCGTGACCAGGCAATCGGGCGCGCCGTGCGTCACGAGCGCCGCCTGGAGCGCCGCCTGTTCGCGTAAATCCAGCGTCAGTAGAAGGCTGATTTCCATACGTCAGTGGCCGGTGGTCAGTGGTCAGTGGTCAGTGGTCAGTGGTCAGTGAACAGAAAAACAGCTCGTCGCTTGTTTTTAACTGACCACTGACCACCGACCACTGACCACTGCCTTTCATTCTCTGGTCGAGCGAAAGCAGGCCGTGCCCGAGTGGCAGAAGTGGAACGTTTCGTCCTCAAAATCGGGCGTCTCCATCTGAATCGTCAGGTGATCCACGCCGAAGCGGTCCGAGAGTTTCAAACGCAGCTCCTTGAGCAACTCCGCCTGCGAAATCGTCTCGACGTGAATCACGTGCGCGCTCAGGGCCTCGCGCCCGGACGTGATCGTCCAGACGTGCAGGTCGTGCACGGCCTCGACGCCGTCCGTCATCAGGATGGCCTCCTCGACCGCCGCCAGGTTGATGTGCGCGGGCGTCCCCTCCAGGAGCACGTTGGTGGATTCGCGCACGAGATGCCAGGAGCTCCAGATGATGAGCAGGCTGATGAGAGTGCTGAAGAGCGGGTCGGCACTGTACCAGCCGTAAAGCGACATCAGCGCGCCCGCCGCAATCGCGCCGACCGAGCCGAGCGCGTCTCCCAGAATATGCAGCCAGGCACCGCGCACGTTCAGGTCATCCTTGTGGTCGCCGTGCAGCAGCCACGCGCAGATCAGATTGATGACGAGGCCGCCCGTGGCGACCACCATCATCAGGCCGCTCCTGACCTCAGGGGGGTGCGCCCAGCGCTTGTAGGCTTCGTAAAAGATCAGGAACGAAATCAGAATCAGGACGACGCCGTTGATGAGCGCGGCGAGAATCTCCAGGCGGTAATAGCCGAACGTCTTGCTGGAGGTAGCCGGGCGCGAGCCGAACCAGGCGGCGACCAGCGCCAGGGCCAGTGCCGCCACGTCCGCCAGCATGTGCCCGGCGTCTGCGAGCAGCGCGAGCGAGCCAGTCATCCACCCGCCAGCGGCCTCGGCCAACGTGTAGACGGCCGTCAGCACGAGCACTATCCCTAAGCGGCGGCGACTACGCGCGGCACGCCCGTGGGAGTGCGTGTGCGTCGCATCGTCATTGTGCCGGTGCGTCAGCTCGTGCCCGCCTTCGTTGCTCACTGCGTGTGCCGCCATGATTTAAGCCCTAAAGGGTCAGCCGATTCTCTCTAAAGCCTGCTCGATGTCGGCAATGATGTCGTCCGCGCCTTCTAATCCGATGGCGAAGCGCAGGGTCGCTGCCGAAACGCCCGCCGCGCGTAGCTGCTCGGCCGTGAAACCGTAATGCGAAGAGTAGAGCGGGTAACTCACGAGGGTCTCCACTCCGCCCAGGCTCGGCGCGCACTTCACCATCCGCAGGGAGTCGAAAAACTTTTCGGCCTCCGCCTCGCCCCCCTGTAGGTCTACGGCGACGACCCCGCCGCCGAGGCCGTGCATCTGCCTGAGCATCAGTTGATAGTCTGGATGTTCCTCCAGCCCTGGGTAATAAACGCGCGCGATGCGTTTATTTCGGCTCAGGGCGGTGGCCACTCTTAGCGCGTTCTCGCACGAGGCGCGCACCCTTAAATCTAAAGTCTTGAGCCCGCGCACCAGTAGGTACGCGGCTGCCGGGTCAAGCGTCGCGCCCGTCAAAAGCGCCACGCGGCGCACGCGCCTGACGTAATCTTCCCCGCCTGTGACGACGCCCGCGGTCAAATCGGAATGGCCGCCAAAATATTTCGTGGCGCTGTGCATGACGGCGTCAATGCCGTAACCGAGAGGGCGCTGCAAGACGGGCGTGGCGAACGTGCTGTCGATAATGGAGAAGAGATGAGCGCGCCGTGCGGACGAGGCCGCCGCTTCCAGGTCAACCAGGCGGTTGATGGGATTGGCCGGGGACTCGAACCAGAAGACGCGGCTCCGCTCCGAGCGCATCTCCGGCAGGCGCTCAATCTCGTTGATGCCTATGAAGCGCGCCCTGACCTGAAAGCGGCTGAAGACTTCGGCCATGAGCTTGACCGTGCCGCCGTAGATGGAATCGCAAACGAGGACTTCGTCGCCTGCTTCGCACAGCGCCGCGATGGCGCAGAAGGTCGCGGCCGAGCCGGACGAAGTGACGACAGCACTCTCGGCCCCTTCAAGCTCGGCAATCTTGCGCTCGGCTTCCGCCACAGTGGGGTTGGCGTAGCGCGAATAGAAGTAGACCTCTCCCAACTCGCCGCGCGCGTAGCGGCGCATCTCGTCGAAGGTCTGGAAGCCGTAGGTTGAAGAATGGAAGACCGGCGAGACGACCGCGCCGAAAGGCTGCGGCCGCTGCTCTCCGCCGTGAACGGCGACGGTCGAGGGTGAACGGGAGGCGTCTTTGCCCTGTTTGTCAGAAGCCATGCGCAAAACTCCTTCGACCGGCCCGCCGGGGAAGAATTTGAAGCGCGCCGGATATGGCTTCTAAGATTAGCAGATTACAAAGGAGCGGGACAGGCTTTGCCCCGCTCCTACGTTAAAGACAGCAGATGACAAGGCGGCGCTCTACGGCGCAGCCTTGCCCACGTGATCCCAGGTGGCTCGCCCGTTGTAAAGCGTGAAGGCCATACCGCTTATGGTCCTCCCGGCTAACCCGACCTGAGAGGCTGGCACTTCGAGCCTGATCCACTGTCCCGCGGCGGGCAGCGGCCCCATGAAGCGCTTGCTCTCCGCCCCGTCCGTTCCCCAGGGAATACTGTTGGCTCCCCAGTAGGCGCGATGCTCCCAGCTCCCGTCATTCCACTGGAGCATGATCTCGGACGGAGTATTAACAGGGTCCAGGTAGACGTAGGCGATCAGCTTGTCCCCGGCGTTGATGGTTAATGTCGTGGTCGCGCCATAAAAGTAATGCTGGTGCAGACCTGACGTCAGGCTAGACTGGTGCGCGGCGGTGCCAGCGTAGGGAGCCGGATTAGAGCTGACCCAGTTCCACACGTCGTTGGTGCCGTCAGACGCAGCTCCGGTGGGGACGGCATCTTCCGACCAGATGATGTCGCCGGTGGTGGGTGTCGGCGTGGGCGTCGGAGTTGGAGTCGGGGTCGGCGTCGGCGTCTGCTGTGTGGTCTTACCGACGTGGTCCCAGGCCGCGCGGCCGTTGAAGAGAGTAAAGGCCATGCCGCTCAAAGTGCTGCCGGACAGGCCAACCTGGGAGGCTGGCACTTCGAGTCTTGCCCACTGGCCAGCGGCCGGTAAAGCGCCCATGTAACGTCGGCTCTCTGTTCCGTCCGTCCCCCAGGGAATGTTATTGGCTCCCCAGTAGGCTCGGTGCTCCCAGCTTCCATTATTCCATTGCAGCATCACTTCGCTCGGCGGATTGGCCGGGTCCAGGTAGATGTAAAGAATCAAAGTCTCCCCGGCGTTGACCGTCAACGTCCCGCTTGCCCCGGAGAAATAGTGCTGGTGCAGTCCCACTGCGTTGTTCGACTGGTGCGAGGCCGCGCCCGAATAGGGAGTCGGATTAGCGGCTATCCAGTTCCAGGCATCGTTGGTCGTGTCGGGCGATGCTCCTGCCGGGAGCGCGTCCTCGACCCAGATAACCTCGCCTGGGACAGGCGTCGGCGTTGGAGTAGGAGTCGGAGTCGCCGTCGGCGTTGGAGTCGGTGTCGGCGTCGGTGTCGGCGACTGGAACGTGGATTTACCGGCATGGTCCCAGGTGGCCCGCCCGTTATAGAGCGTGAAGGCCATACCGCTCAGCGTCCTTCCCGCTAATCCGACCTGGGAGGCAGGCACTTCCAGCCTGGCCCACTGGCCCGCGGCGGGCAGCGGCCCCATGTAGCGACGGCTGGCAGTCCCGTCCGTTCCCCACGGAATGGTATTAGCTCCCCAGTAAGCACGATGCTCCCAGCTTCCGTCGTTCCATTGCAGCATAATTTCGGACGGCAGGCTGGCTGGGTCCAGATAGACGTAAGCGATCAGGTTGTCGCCCGCGTTGACGGGCAGTGTGACAGCCGCCCCGGAGAAGTACTGCTGGTGCAAGCCCGCCAGATTAACCGACTGGTTCGAGAGTGTGCCGGCGAACGGGGCCGGATTCGAACTGACCCAGCGCCACGAATCGCTCGTCCCGTCAGCCGCCGCTCCAGCAGGCAGAGCATCCTCCATCCAGATCACGTCGCCCGGAGTTGGCGTCGGCGTCGGAGTAGGGGTAGGAGTCGGTGTCGGCGTAGGCGTAGGTGTGGGCGTAGGTGTCGGTGTCGGCGTGGGGGTAGGTGTCGGAGTCGGAGTTGGTGTCGGGGTTGGCGTTGGCGTTGGTGTTGGAGTCGGCGTCGGTGTTGGAGTGGGAGTCGGCGTCGGCGTCCCGCTCGGGTTGACGGTGAAAGTGATCAGGTCTGAGATTGAAGACGCGCCCAGGTCGTCTACGACGGTGGCGGTGATATTGTAATTGCCGGGCGCGGCGTTATTCAGCGTGATTTCATACGGGCTGGTCGTGTCGCTGCCGATTAAGGTCCCGCCGTTATAGAAATCCACGCGGTTGATGGTCCCGTCGCCGTCATAAGCCTCGGCGCTCAAAAGGATGTTGACCGGGGCCGTAAAGACTGACCCATCGTCCGGGGTCAGCATCCAGACGGACGGAAGGCGGTTGGGCTGGATGACCAGCGTGTTGGAAATCTGCCCCCCGGAGTAAGAGGCACCGATTCTCACAGGCGTAATCTCCGTCACGCCGCTGGTCGTGACGTTGAATGTCGCCACCCTCGTACCGGCCGGCACGGTGACGCTGGGCGGAGTCGTGGCCTTGGACGCGTCGCCGCTCAGGAGCGTCACGACTGTGCCACCTGCCGGGGCCGGGCTGGCGAGAGTCAGCGTCGCGACTGCCGTGTGGCCGCCCGTCACGTTCCTTGAATCACTCAGCGAGAGCGATGTCTCGGTGAAAGTCGGAGAGTTGAAGGGGGCGCGTCCGCCGCTGAACGGGCGGTAGAGCGGGTCGCCCACGTTGACAATCATCCATTTCAGATACTGCGTGTTCCGCAGGAAGGCGTCGCCCACGTTGGCCCCTTCCAGCAGGTTTCGCATGACCCCGTCCGGGTGCGCGAAGCCCTCCACGAACGGCTCCTCTATGGAGCCGCTGGTGACGGTGATGCCCCTGGCCAGTGCGTTGTACGACCAGTTCGTGCCGTCGCGCAGGTTGTAGGCCGAGAGGCTGTCCAGGTGAAACCCTATGGCTCCGGGTGTCCAGGTGAAAGCGTCGTTGTAATTATTAAGACTGTACCAGCCTGAATAGAGCGACGCGTTC
>DATEMM010000040.1:0-21959 GCA_035275605.1 Pyrinomonadaceae bacterium | reverse complement strand
AGATGATATTCGAACGGAAGCCCATGGGGAAACACTTCTGCCGGTCCTTTCATTCGGATGAGCATGGGCGAACGCTTTCCGCCCCACCATACACGCCCCCGGTCGCCGAAAGTTGCAGGAACCCACGACGGGCAGCTTCTTCTTGCCAGCGCGGAGGCGCTTGCCCTACAATGCTTTTTAGCCTTCGCTGACAACTGGTGGAAGTAGCGAGCGGTAGTCTCCCCAAGCGCCGTCCACATCGCTTCTACAATCAATGCGACCGCGGCTTGCCTGTTCTATCCCTGGGGCGACAAGTCACGGTCAGAAGAAAACCTATTTTCTCGCGAACTCATCTGAAGCTTGCTCGCGGAGTAAAATAAGTAGCAGGGGGTCAAATGAAACCAGAGCGCCGCAACGCATTTCCCATAGCGCTTGTCTCCTGTCTCGCCTTAGTCCTCGCCTCGTTCGCCGCGCCCGTCCTCCTTCGGGCACAAGAGCAGAAACCAGAACCGGCCAAGCCGCAGCAACAGCCTTCGCCCGCCCCAGCGCAAACGCCGCCGCAGCAGCAGGGCACGGAGGTCGATGACAAATCAACGGTCGTCGTCAACACGGACTTAATCACCCTGACCGTCACGGTCACGGACACCTACGGTCGCTACGTCTCCGGCCTCGACAAGAAGGCGTTCAAGGTCTTCGAGGATAAAGAGGAGCAGGAGATAGAGTATTTCAGCGATGACGACGCGCCCGTCTCGGTCGGCGTGATTTTCGACGTCTCGGGCTCGATGAGCGGAGACAAGATCAGAAAGGCGCGCGAGGCGCTTTCGCGCTTTATCGAGACGAGCCACGACTCGGACGAATATTTCCTGATCGCCTTCAACTCGCGCGCGCAGCTCCTGCTAGACAAGACACGGGACGGCGACGCAGTGCTCAACAAGCTCACTTTCGTCGAGACGAAGTCGAACACGGCGCTCTACGACGCCTGTTACCTGGGCGTCGAAAAGGTGACGCGCGGGACGCACCAGAAGCGCGCGCTGCTCCTCATCTCGGACGGGCAGGACAACGACTCGCGCTACACCTTCGGCGAGGTGCGCCGCCTCCTGAAAGAATCCGACGTCGTCCTCTACTCGATAGGCATTCTCGGCGGCAACGACCCAGGCACTTCCTACGGGATGGAGGGCCAGGCCATCCTGGACGAGCTTTCGGCCGTCTCCGGCGGCAAAGCCTTCTTCCCGAACACCGCGGCCGAGATGGACGAACTGTTCGAGCGCATCGCGCTGGAACTAAGGCACCAGTATTCCATCGGCTACCGCCCGAAGAACTTCAAGAACGACGGCAAGTGGCACAAGCTAAAGGTCAAGGTGGCGCCGCCGCGGGGCTTGCCGCGCCTCTTCGTGCGCAGCCGCGAGGGCTACTACGCGATCACGAACCCGCGCTGAAAAAAAGATTTCCGGCAACGCCACGGGCCGCGACCGGCATCTTTGAAGGTGTGCGCGCAAGCAGCGTCCAGCTCTTTGCCCCAGCAGCGGATAAATTAAAAGGCGGCGCACCGGCCGAGTAAGTAAAGCGCCTCGGTACTCCCTCCTCTCATCAGGAACGGGCGTTCGAGGCGCTTTGAGTGAAAAAGAGGCCGGAGGCCGGAGGTTAATAAAGGCTTAGCGCCTGACCTCTGGCCTCTGACGTCTGCCTGACAGAGGTTTAGTTATGAAACGAGTTCAGATGTTTAGCCGCGCGCGTCGCGCCCTTTTGGCGCTCGCGGTCATATCATTGATGGGAGCGCTGCTCGTCATCTCGAACGCTGGCCGCGCGCAGTCTCAGGACGGGCGCGCGCGCCGTGCCACGACGACGCAGCAGACGCCAAAGCAGACGCCGACGCCGAGGGCTAGCCCTCGGCCAGCGATGAAATCGCCCGCGGGAACGGTCAACCCCGGCCAGGTGGTTCTGCCGGACGCGCCCCCCGAGATGGCTAATCCCCTCGGCGCGGAGATAGGCGAAAACGAAAAGATTACGATTGACACCGACCTGGTCAATCTCAACGTGCGCGTCATTGACCGCAACAACCGTCCCATCGGCGACGTCCGCAAGGAAGAGTTCCTGGTCTACGAGAACGGCGTGCCGCAAAAGATCGAATACTTCTCGCGCGAAGAGGTGCCGATCAGCTACGGCCTGGCCATAGACACCTCCGGGTCGCTGCGCTCGCAGTTGCCGCAGGTGCTCGAAGCCGGCAAGGCCATCATCAACAGCAACAAGGCCGGCGACGAGACTTTCCTCGTCCGCTTCATTTCAAGCGATAAGATCGAGCAGGTTCTGGACTTCTCCTCGAACAAGGAAGACCTGGTTGACTCCCTGGACACTTTCTTCACGGAGGGCGGGCAGACGGCCATCGTTGACGCCGTGTACGTCACGGCCGAGCACGTCGCTCAGTATAAAAAGGGAGACGACAATGACCGCCGACGCCGCGCGCTGATCGTGGTCACGGACGGCGAGGACCGCGGGAGCACTTACAAGCAGGAAGAGCTCTTCGATCGGCTGCGCGAAGAGGACGTGCAGATTTACGTCATCGGGTTCGTCAACGAGCTGGACAAGGAAGGCAACTTCATCCGCAAGAGTCCGCGCGACAAGGCCGTCAATCTCATTAACCGCCTCGCCAAAGAGACAGGCGGGCGGGCCTTCTTCCCCGAGTCGCTCTCGGACCTGCCGAAGATAGCCGAAGAGATTGTGCGCGACATGCGCACGCAGTACGTCGTCGGTTACTATCCGACGAACAAGGATCGCGACGGCTCCTTCCGCAGCATCCGCGTCGCGGTGGCGGATGCCCCCGGCAGAGACAAGCGCATCGCCCTGACGCGCTCGGGCCGCGTCGCCGCGCCCCAAAGCGCCCAGCCCGCAATCAAGCCGCCCGTCACGCGCACCACCAATACCACGTCGCCCACACAGAAGACGACCGGCACGGGCAGGAATCCTTAAAGGCGGTAGTTTTAATAGCCCCGACAGGGGCGCATGAAAATAGCCCATCACTTTAGTGCTGGGTTAAGGTAGAAAAACAAAGGGAGTCCCGTAGGGACGACTGATTCAGTTCAGTCGTCCCTATGGGACTCAATCCTTTTATTGGCTCTATTCCCCAGCCATAAATGGCCGGGCTATTTTCACATCGTCCCTGTCGGGACTCCGTATTATCGGGACTCCTCGTTATTTAGCTGTAATTATGGTAGTGGTTCAATTAGAGGAATAATTAACAGGGATGGACAGAGATTGTCAGGATAAAAGAAATAAGACCTAGTTATCTTGTTTGGTCTTATCCTGTCTATCCTGCCCATCCCTGTTTGAATCTCCCTCGAACTGAACCACTACCGTAATTATTATCAATCGCCTTTATTCCACGGCTTCTGCTAGAATGCGCCGCTGTTTCCGTGTTCGTGAGATTTCCCTTTGTTTGCGCTTTGTAAATTCCCTGACCCTTTAGAGGAGGCTTCCATGCCGTGTGACGTTGAAATGCTGGCCGGGATCGAATTCTTCGAGATGCTGGACGAGGACGACCGGACGGCGCTGGCAAGCGTGATTGATTTCGAGAAGCTGGAGGCGGGCCAGACGCTCTTCCAGACGGGCGAGCCGGGCGACTCGCTCTACATCGTCCGCTCCGGCGAAATCGAACTCTACATCAAAGACACCGCCGGCCAGAAAATCATCCTCAACGTCGTGCGCTCGGGCGAGATGTTCGGCGAGCTCTCCCTGCTCGACAGCGGCCCGCGCAGCGCCACTGCAATCGCGCTCATGGAGACGGAGCTGCTGGTTCTGGACCGTGACGACCTGCTCCTGCTCTTCCAGAAGAAGCCGGACGCAGCACTGCACATGCTAGCCGCCATGAGCGGCATGACGCGCAAGGCGGACCAACTGTTGCGGACGCGCGTCTCGCGCAACGTCAACGAAGAAGTCCAGGCGAACTTCACCGTCCTGGAGAGAATCGCCGACTGGATAGCATGGTTCAGCGGCAGCATGCCTTTCCTCCTGATTAACCTCATCTGGTTCGTCACTTGGATTGCGCTCAACACCATCATCCTGCCCGCGAACCCCGACGGGACGCGCGGCTTCGACCCGTTCCCCTTCGGCCTGCTGACCATGATCGTCTCGCTCGAAGCCATCTTCCTCTCCTGCTTCGTTCTCATCAGCCAGAACAGGCAGGCGGAGAAGGACCGCGTGCGCGCCGACATAGAGTACGAGGTAAACATCAAGGCCGAGCTTGAGGTCGCGCACCTGCACGAGAAGACCGACCAGATGTATGAAGAGATGCTCGCGCGGTTCACGAAGCTGGAGAAGACGCTCGCCCCTTCGCCGCAGACTGAGAAGGCTTAAGAGGAGAGGACGCGCTCCACTACAACAGAGTCAGGGACGACTCTCCACGGCGGGGCGCGCTTCGTCTTTCGTCTCCGCCGATTCCGTCGAGATCAGGCGGGCTATAAAAATGATGAAGGCGAGCGAGAAGAGCAGGATAATCAGGGCCAGAGGGTCCAGCCCTAGGAAACTCCACTTCCCTTCGTTCGTCTCGACCAGGTCTTTCGGGAGCGCGAGCTCGCCCGTGTCCAGGGCGATCACGCCCTTCGAGTTTCCGTTGGCGGATTTCGTCGCACGCTCTTCGGGCGGCGCGAGCCGATCGGCCTTCTTCAGGGCGCGCTTGCTTGAGCTGTGGATAGGATTATGCTCGCGGCGCGATTCTCCACTCATAGCCAGTCCCTCTTCCTGAAAAAGAAGTAGAGTCCGAAGCCCACGACTACCATTGAGATGAGCGCGATGACGTAGCCGTACTTCCATCCCAGTTCCGGCATGTGCAGGAAGTTCATCCCGTAGATTCCAGCGATCAGGGTGACGGACATGAGGATGGTCGCGATTGAAGTCAGCCGCTTCATGATGATGTTCATCCGGTTGCCTTGGACAGAGAGATAGGCATCCATCGTGGAGCTGAGCATGTCGCGCAGGGTATCTATCGTGTCCGCGACGCGAATGATGTGGTCGAAGACATCCTGGAAGTAGACGTGAGTCTCGCGCGCAAAGATCGGCTGCTCGCGCCTGAGCATCGTGTTGAAGACGTCGCGCAGGGGCGTGATCGAGCGGCGCAGGTAGAGGAGCTGCTTCTTGATGCGGAAAATCTCTTCGATTGAGCCGGCGTCGAAGTCTCCGAAAATCTGGTCTTCGAGGTCGTCCATCCGCTCGGAGAGAAGGTCCAGAAGCGGCATGTAATCGTCTACAATCGCATCCATCAACAGGTAGGCGAGGAGGCCCGCGCCGTGCTCGGCACGGTCTGTCCATTCGTGCCAGAGTCGCTTGGCGGTCCCGATGGCGCGGATGGGGCGGCTGTGGACCGTGACCAGGTAGTTCGAGCCGAGGAAGATATTCAGCTCGCGCAGCTCCAGGTGATCGTGCGGCCCCGTCAGCTCGGCCTCGTAGAGGACTATGAAGTAGTAGCCCTGGTACTCCTCGACCTTCGGTCGCTGGTGCGTTTGCTGGCAGTCCTCTATCGAGAGCGGGTGGAACTTGAATTCTTCGGCGAGTTCCAGGAAGTCCTCGCTGGTCGGGTCCGAGACGTCCGCCCAGACGACATTGCGCTCGGACAGGCAATATTCGCTGATGTCTGCGGCCGGGAAGTTCTCCGTGAATTTCTTGGCGGCGCTGTCCAGACAAACGGTCGTAATCACGCGCTGCTCGGCCTCCCTCTGAAACTTCTACTTCTTGGCTCTCACCGAACCGCTGATCTTCTTCCGCGTCGTCTCGCCCGTTTTGAGGACGGGCAAACCCTGGTCCACGTCCGAGTGCGGGCGTGGGATGACGTGCGTGGCGACGACCGTCCCGACGCGGCTGGCGGCAGCGGCACCGGCGTCCACGGCGCTGCGGACGGCAGCGACATCGCCGCGCACAATCGCCGTCACGAGCCCCGCGTCAATCTTCTCATAGCCGACGAGCGTGACGTTGGCGGCCTTGACCATCGCGTCCGCCGCCTCGATCATCGCCACCAGTCCCATGCATTCCACCATCCCGAGTGCTTCTTGCATATCTCCTCCGAATCTGCGCCGCTCTTTTGCCCGGCCCACAGTCATGCGTCTTGTTAGCTAGAGGCTTAGAATACACCGGGAGGAAAACATGTCAACAAGAATCACGTCCCGGCAACGTCGGATGTTCTCCCTGGACCTGAACGGTCGGGTCGCCGTGTGACGCTAGTTCCGCAGCGAATGAATGGGCGCGGGGATGCGGCCGCCGCGGCGTATGAAGACGTCGGAAGAGAATTTATTGACCGGCATGATGGGGGCTGTGCCGAGAAGTCCTCCGAATTCGACCATCTCGCCAACCTCGCGGCCCGGCACGGGGATGATTCGCACGGCCGTCGTCTTGTTGTTCATCACGCCGACGGCCATCTCGTCGGCGATGATCGCGGCAATCGTCTCGGCACTGGTCGAGCCAGGCACGGCGACCATGTCTATGCCGACCGAGCAGACGCTCGTCCACGCCTCCAACTTATCGAGGGAGAGTGCGCCGACGCGCGCGGCCTCAATCATGCTCGCGTCTTCGGAGACGGGGATGAAAGCCCCGCTCATCCCGCCGACAGAGGTGGAGGCCATCGCGCCGCCCTTCTTCACGGCGTCGGTCAGGAGCGCGAGCGCGGCTGTCGTCCCGTGTGTGCCAGCGCGCTCGAAGCCGAAGGCTTCAATGATGTCCGCGACGGAATCGCCGAGGACCGGCGTCGGGGCCAGAGAGAGGTCAATGATGCCGAAGGGAATGTTCAAACGGCGTGCAGCCTCGCGCCCGACCAGCTCGCCCGCGCGCGCCAGCTTGAACGAGAGCTTCTTGATGAGCTCCGCCAGTTCGTGCAGCGGCAGGTCGCGCGGCGCGTGGCGGACGGCGTGATTGACCACGCCCGGCCCGGAAACGCCGACGTTGATGACGGCTTCGGGCTCGCCCACGCCATGAAACGCGCCCGCCATGAAGGGGTTATCCTCGACGGCGTTGGCGAAGCAGACGAACTTGGCACAGGCCAGCCCCCCGCGCTCGCGCGTCCTCTCGGCCATCTCCTTGATTAACGTCCCGGTGCGCCGCACGGCGTCCATGTTGATGCCGGCTCGCGTCGTCGCCACGTTCAGCGAGGAGCAGAGACGCTCGGTCGAGGCGAGCGCTTCGGGAATGGAGTCCAGAAAATTGCTCTCGGCACGCGTCCAGCCCTTGTGCACGAGGGCCGAGTAGCCGCCGATGAAGTCCACGCCGACGCCCTCTGCCGCCTCGTCTATGGCGCGCGCCAGCGTGAGGTAATCATCCCTTGAGCGTGCGCCCTCACTAATGACGGCGGCGGGCGTAATCGAGATTCTCTTGTTGGCGATGCTGATGCCCACCTCGTCGCCAATCTCATTAACGGTCGAGACCAGACGCCCGGCCGTGCGCTCGATCTTCTCGCGGACGCGCTCGGCCGTGCGCTCCATTGAATCCGAGGCGCAGTCGCGCAGAGACAGCCCGAGCGTGACGGTGCGTATGTCCAGATGCTCCATCTCCGTCATCCGCACGGTCTGTAAGATTTCCGCCTGTGTATATTCCATTTAGCCTAGAAGGTAGTTGAGCAGAAGCAGCAACAGGGAAAGCAGGATGAAGGCGACGGCCACCAGCACGAACCGCAGGCTCGGGTCATAGGATGCCTCTTCCAGCATGACGTTCGAGGCGTGGCGCAGCTTCTCCACGCGGGGCGAGAGCTTCTCCTCGACGGCGTCGCGCGCCGCGGCCGTCCTGCGTTGAAGCTTCGAGCGCCCATCCTCGGCGGCGACTCCGCCCGCGCGCTGAGTTGGAGCCGGTGGCGCAGCAGTGGCCGCAGCACCCTTATCAGAGAGCGGACTCGCGGGTGACGACGCGCCAAGCGAGGCCGGACCTTGCGCTGGCACAATATCGGAAGCAGCATCGGGGGTCGCCCCCTCGGGCCGCGTCATGGACGGGGCGGTTGGCACGGGGTCCGTCTTCCTGCGCACGGGGACTTCGGGCGCTTCCGTGGACGCGGCGGCCTCTGCCTGCGCCGCGCGCGGCTTCAAAGGCTTGCCGCACTGCGGGCAGAAAAAAGAGCCCCCGCGAACGGATGCGCCACAGTCAGGGCATCGCCGTGCTATCTCAGGTTCCATATATTAAGGGATGAGGGCGGAGGGATGAGGGATGAAGGCGGCTGAATGTCTGCGTCAATTGAATTAATCATTCAATCGCGCTTTTCATTCATCCCTCATCCCTGATCCCTCATCCCTTCGTTCATATCCTATGCATCGCGTTGAAGAGGTCTTCGCGCTGTGCGTAGATGCGGACGCGGAGGCGGTCCCCGGCCGCGCGGAAACGCTCCTTGAGCGCGGAGGCAGATTCTTCGGCGCGCGTCATGTCGGCGATGATGATCATCGCGAACTTGCCCTGCACCACCGTCTGATTGATGTCAATGATACTACAGCCGGCTTCGGCCAGAACCTGCGAGACGCCTGCGACGATTCCAGGATGATCCACGCCGAAGACCGAGACGATGAGACGCCCGGCCGAGCCAGCGTCACGAGCCTCGCGCTCACGCTCGCTCGTCTGCGTGCCCGCCCGTTCCTGGCGCGCCCCGCCGCCGTTTGTGACGACCGGCTCGATGGCGCGGTAGACGTCCGTCACCAACTGTTCGACCATCCGCTCGTCCGCACCCGCGCCCAGGCGAGAGTAAACGGCGCGCGTGATGCGGTAGATCAATTCTTCGTTTGCCATAAATCAGTTTTCAGTTTTCGGTTTTCAGTTTTCAGCAGCGGGCGAAAGCTTTTACTGAAAACTGAAAACCGAAGACTGACTACTGCCTTCCGCTGTCCTTCGTCCTCAGTTCGCGCGCGGCCTCGCGGGTCTCTTCCGAAACGGTGTCCTGCAAATCCATGCGGTCAACTATGCCGACGACCGCGGCCTCGATGGACATCTCCTGGTTGCCGATGGCCGAGCGCGCAGCCTTGCCGTAGGCGCACATCACTATCTCGCCGATGCCAGCGCCCAGGCGGTCCGCGACGACGACGATGTTCTTGGTCGGCTCCTTGTCCAGGTCATAAGGGTGCACAATCAAAAAACGGACGCCCTCCAGATCGGGCGTCTTCTTTGTAGACCAGACCGTGCCGACGACTTTGCCTAAGAACATAAAAGTGGTCAGTAGTCAGTGGTCAGTGGTCAGTTAGGAGTCAGTTTTTAACTGACCACTGACCACCGGCCACTGTCCACTATTTCAGCCTTTCGCAAAGACCTCCGCTGGCTCGCCCATGTCGCGGGCCGACGGGGTGATGATGGTCCGCGCGTTGACGTATATCTTCTCGCCCTTCTGGATGGCGCGGCGCACGTCATCCTCGCTGACGAAATCAACCGCCTTGCGGGAGTTGCCGTTGGCCTGGGCCTGCCCGCCGTTCGCCGGCGCGGGTGCGGCAGGAGGAGCAGGCGGCTGCGCAGTGGTTGTGCCAGCCGGAGCGTGGCCGTTGCCGCCGTTCGTTTCCACGGCTGTCGGCGCGGCCTCTGCGTGCGGAGCCGCCGAAGGCGTGGCGTACCGGCTCCCAGCTTCGATGTCAATGCCTGGCTGAGCGGGCATCGGCGAAGTCGTCGGATGAAGCTCCGTGTGCGCGGGCTTGTCCGGGGCGCGGTTCGCCAGGAAGCGGTCAACGATGGCCGCTATCTCTTCGCGGCCGATGGCGCGCGGCGACGCGGCGGGCGAAGAAGCGGGAGGCTGTGCAGTCGCCTCGGCAGACCGTTGCGTGGACAGAGCCGGGCGCACGCTCTTGACCGGACGAGTCTCGAAGGCGACGCGCTTGATGTCCATCAGGTGCAACGGCGAGACGTTGTCGGAAGTCACGTTGCCGCCCCAGGAGCCGCAGCCCAGAGTCATAGAAGGAGGCAGCGCCGTCGAAAAGCCTATGGCCCCGTGCGTCGTCGGCGAGTTGGCGATGACGCGCGAGGCTGGCATCTCGCGCCCGTAGGCCACGGCCGCTTCGCGCGAGCGCGTGTGCACGCCCGCCGTGTGACCCATGCCGCCGTAGCTTAAAACTTCAAAGCAGCGCGCCGCGCCCCGCTCGATTCCCTCCTCGACGTAGAAGGCCAGGATGGGAGAGAGCTTTTCCATTGAGAGCGGGTAATCACGCCCGACGCCGCCGACGTCCGCGAGCAGGCAGCGCGTGCCCTGCGGGACGCTCAAGCCAGCCATCTTCGCAATCACCTCGACGGACCTGCCGACGATGGCCGGGTTCAGAGAGCGCTGCTGGGTGGCGACGACTTTAGCCAACTGGTCCGCCTCCGCCGGGCTCAGGAAATGTCCGCCCTGCGCCCTGAACTGTTCGCGGACTGCTTTTTCTACAGGAGCGTCGCAGACTACCGCCTGCTCAGAGGCGCAGATGGTTCCGTTGTCGAAGCAGGTCCCGGTCAGGATGTCCTGCACGGCTTTTGGCACATCGGCGCTGCGTTCTATGAAGACCGGAACGTTGCCTGGGCCAACGCCAAAGGCCGGCTTGCCGGAAGAATAGGCGGCGCGCACGAGTCCTATGCCGCCCGTCGCCAGGATGACGGCGGTCTGCTTGTGCTTCATCAGGGCCTCTGTGCCTTCGATGGTCGCGGAGGTCATGCAGCCGATGGCGTCCGCGGGCAGGCCCTCTTTGACGGCGGCGTCGCGCACGACCTTGACCGTCTCGTTGATGCAGCGCGCCGCAGAGGGGTGCGGGCTGAGCACTATGGCGTTGCGCGACTTGACGGCGATGAGGCACTTAAAGATGGCAGTCGAGGTCGGGTTCGTAGAGGGGATGATGCCGGCGACGACGCCGCGCGGGCTGGCTATCTCTACCACGTCTTTCGTTTCGTTGACGACGCCGACCGTGCGCAGGCTCTTGAAATAGTTCCAGACATCCTCGGCCGCGAAACGGTTCTTGATCTCCTTGTCCGCTGGAACGCCGAAGCCAGTCTCCTCGGTCGCCATCGCGCCAAGACGTGCCGCCTCGCGCAAAGCCGCCTTCGACATCGCCTCGCAGATGCGATCAATCTTGCCCTGGTCGAAACGCGCCAGCTCCACTTGAGCACGGTGGGCCGCCTCGACCAGATCGCGCGCCTGCTGCACCGACACGAGGTCTTTATCAACTGACATGACAACCTCCTCGATTGCGGAATGCAGATTTCGGATTGCGGATTTCTAAAAACATGCGCTTGTCTTTATTTAATCCGCATTGCGCAATCCGAAATCCGCAATTATTTCGCTCGCTCCCGATTGTTCTCTCGCGTGCTTGTAGCCGAGCGTCCCTGGTCGCCCTCGCCCAGTTGACCGGCGGAGCCTGCGCCGATGGCGCGCTCGTCCGGGCTGTAGCCCGTGCGCCCGTTCGTCGGCAGCACACGCTCGACTTCCATGTGCGGGCGTGGGATGACGTGGACGCTGATGAGCTCACCGACGCGCCGGGCGGCTGCCGCTCCGGCGTCCGTGGCGGCCTTGACCGCTCCGACGTCGCCGCGCACGAAGATCGTCACGTAGCCCGCGCCGATATACTCTTTTCCTAAAAGTTGTACGTTGGCCGCCTTGACCATCGCGTCCGCCGCTTCCACGGCCCCGACGAATCCCTTGGTCTCGACCATTCCGAGTGCTTCGAGAGGCATGACTTGGCTCTCCTCCTCACTTTTCCTGTTGTAGAAGTTAAAAGCGACTTGCCTGTTTGTTCTTGCCCTGCAATCGTAGTCCTGTGTGACGGAAGAATCAAGACGAAAAGCCCCGAAAGGACGGCCGGCACGAACTCTTCCTCAGACCAGGCGCGCCGCTCGGGCCGAGACCGACGCCCCGTATGCCCTAGACTCTTGACTTATATAAAGTTTGACAACGTTTTCCACAGCACGTTATATTGCGCGGCAATAGAGTTAGCTCTGACGCTGCCGTAGGTGGGGGGAGCACAGGCGGGAGTTACGGTTGCTGGTCAGAAGAATTTTCCACACTGGCTGATTCCGGGTGATTTTCAGTCCTGCCCGACAAAACCTCTAGGGGCGAAAGTAGATTGGTGATGGCAGCTTCTTTTGGAGAAGAATTGCGACTCGCACGCGAGGCGCGCGGCATTACTCTACGCCACATCTCGGATCAGACGCGCATTTCCATCCGCTACCTCGAAGCAATCGAAGCCAACGATTACAAGCGGCTGCCCGGCGGCATCTTCAACCGAAGCTTTATCAAAGCCTACGCCAAGCAGATAGGGTTTGATGAGAAGGTGGCGATTGAAGGGTATCTACGTACTGCGCGCGAGCAGGGCGAAGACGAAGTCTCGACCACTCCCTACAAGTCGCACGTCTACACGGACGGCGGCTCGCGCTCGCCGCTCATCACCTTGCTCCTGACGGTTCTGATTCTGGCCGTCCTCTCCCTGGGCGTCTACGCGGGGCTGCATTGGTATCAGCGGCGTGGGGCGGCCAGTGAGAACAGCGCGCCGCCGCAGACGCCAGCCACGAACAGCCAGCAGCCGTCCACTTCGACCGCGCCGCCGACCAATAGCGCCACCGCGCCCGCGACTGACGCGAACGCCTTTCGCGTAGAGGTAACAGCGCGTGGGGAAACCGTCTGGGTCAGCGCGCAGGTTGATGATAACAAGAAAGCCAGGGGGATTCTCCTGCAACCTGATAAGGCTGAAAGGTTCGAGCCCGCTGAGCGTTTGAAGATTCAGTACGCGGCCACGAAGGCCAAGGCGCTCGAAGTCACCGTCAACGGCCGCAAGGCCCAGGTGCCCACGGACAAGACCGAGATGGTCATTACGAAGGAGGGGTACGAACAGCTATTGCAGCCCTAATCAAGCGACCGCCACGCAACGCGTGCGCCCCCTCGGGCGCGCACGGCGTCTGCGCGCGCCGAAAAGTATGAGAAGAAGAGTGCCCGCCAGAGATGCGGGCATTTTTGTCTAGATAAATAGTCAATGGTCAATGGTCAATAGAAGGACGGCCTTTCTTTTTCCATTCACCATTTACCATTCACTATTTACCATTTACCATACATCAAGGAGTCAGACTATAAAGCCATGATTACGCCAAACATTACCGAAGGTCTAACATTCGACGACGTTCTGCTGGTGCCTGCGCGCTCGGACGTGCTGCCCACGGAGACCGACACCTCGACTCAATTCACGCGCGGCATACGCCTGCAAATCCCCCTCTGCTCAAGCGCGATGGACACGGTGACGGAGGCCGCGCTCGCCATCGCCCTGGCACAGCAGGGAGGCATCGGCGTCATCCACAAGAACCTCTCGGTCGAGCGGCAGGCCGAAGAGGTGGACAAGGTGAAGCGCTCGGAGTCCGGGATGATCGTTGACCCCGTGACGATTCGCCCGGACCGTCCCGTCAGCGAAGCCCTGAACGTGATGGAGCGCTACAAAATTTCAGGCGTGCCGGTCGTGGACGAAGACGGACACCTCGTCGGCATCATCACCAACCGCGACCTACGGTTCGAGACGCGCTTTGAAATCCCCGTCTCCGAAGTGATGACCAAGCAGCCGCTCGTGACCGTCCCGGTCGGCACCACTCTGGAGCAGGCCAAGTCCGTGCTGCAAAAGCACCGCATCGAAAAGCTGCTCGTCGTTGACGAAGACAAACACATCAAGGGCCTCATCACGGTCAAAGACATTCAGAAGGCCATCAAGTACCCGAACGCAGCGAAAGACGATCTGGGCCGATTGCGCGTGGCCGCGGCCATCGGCGCGACGGGAGATTTTCGCGAGCGCGCGGACGAATTGGTCAAGGCGCGCGTTGACTGTCTGGTGATTGACACGGCCCACGGCCACTCCTCGCGCGTCATCGAGGCCGTCAGCGAAATCAAGCGCCGCCACGCGGACGTGCAACTGATCGCCGGTAACGTCGGGACGACCGACGGGACGCGCGAGCTGATTGACGCCGGCGTAGACGCGGTCAAGGTCGGGATCGGCCCCGGCAGCATCTGCACCACGCGCGTCGTCACGGGCGCGGGCGTGCCGCAGATAACGGCCATACGCGATTGCGTGCAGGCGGCGCGCGAAAACAACGTCCCGCTCATCTCGGATGGCGGCGTAAAATTCTCCGGCGACGTGGCCAAGGCGATCGCCTCGGGCGCGGACGTGGTGATGATCGGCTCCCTGTTCGCTGGCACAGAGGAAGCGCCGGGCGAGGTGATTCTTTTTCAGGGGCGCTCGTTCAAAAGCTATCGCGGGATGGGTTCCATCGGCGCGATGCGGGAAGGTTCGCGCGACCGCTACAGCCAGGAGCGCACCGAAATGGAATCCAAGCTCGTCCCCGAAGGCATAGAGGGCCGCGTGCCCTACAAGGGGACGCTCGCGGACATGGTCACGCAGCTCGTCGGCGGCCTGCGCGCCGGGATGGGCTACACGGGCTGCCGCAACATACGCGAGTTTCAGGAGAAAACGCGCTTCCTGCGCATCACCTCGGCGGGACTGCGCGAGTCGCACGTTCACGACGTCATCATCACGAAGGAAGCGCCCAACTACCGCCTGGAGTAAGTCAGATACCGGGCAAGGCTTTAAGCACATGCAAAAAGCGGCGGCCCTCGTCATCGAAGGCCGCCGCTTTTCACATTTCCCCGCGCCGTCATTTCTGCTTTTTGCTTTTCGCCCCGCGGGCCTTCAACATCTCACTCACGGCCTTGTGATCTGCGTCCGGGGGGCTCCGGCGTTCGGCGTAATCGAGCGCGGTCCACCCCTGGTTGTCGGTCGCGTTCACGTCCGCCCCCGCTTCCAGCAGCATACGCACGTACTCGACATTGCCTTCGTTCGCGGCGTCCATGAGCGGCCTGTCTCTACCGCCGTCCGGGTCTGCTCCCCACGCCAGCAGCAGCTTGATCATCTCCGTGCGGTCGTAAATCACAGCCGCGCGCAGCGCCCCGGCCAGCACAGCCCTGCCCGAGGGGTGCCCCATGTACGCCTTTATCATTCTCTCCAAATCCTCCGCGTCATTCTCCAAGATAGTGTCCTTGAAGGCGTCGGCGGCGACTTCTTCCACGTCTCCGTCTGCGGGCTCTTTATTCTCGCCCTCACCGTCTTCGGTCTCGTTTTCGGTCTCCTTCGCGCCCGCAGCTCTCAATAACTGCCTGATCTTTTCGCGCGCCGCCTTCGTCTTTTCGCTCCAGGCGAGCATCGTGCTCTGTTCTTTCGAGAGCACGGGCAGGCCCAGAAGTTTCGCCTTCTCGTTTTCGTACTCGAACTCTCGCAGGAGCGTCAACACGGGCGCGCCCTTATCGACCTGCGCGCCGTGTGCCAGGAGCGATTCCACCATCTCGACGTTTGCGCTCATAGCCGCGTACATCAGCGCCGTCTCGCCCACCTCGCAGGAGGCAACGGCGTTAACGTCCGCGTCGCGCCTGAGCAGCATGCGGGCGATGGCCAGGAAGCTCTCTGGCGGAGTGCTCAAGACGCGGCGCAACTTATCATCGTCCCCGTTGCTCGTCTCATCTTTGGCCTTCGCTTCGTCGTTCTTGTCGGCAGCGTCGGCGTCGGGCGTCCCCGCAATCTCTTCTTTAAAATCGCGGGGCATACCGGCCAACATCGCGCCCGCCAGAGCCTCCATCAGCGGCGTGTCGCCGTGATCGCCGTCGCACACGACGTTGATTTTCGCCCCCGCCCCGAGCAGTGTCTCCGCTATCTCTTCGCGTCCGAAGAGCGCTGCACGGCAGAGCGGTATGCTTCCGCTCGAATGCTCCGGGTTCACCTCTGCGCCGGCGCTCAATAAGAGCTTGACGACGTGGACGCTATTGCCCTCGGCCGCCAGTGCTAGGGCGGTCACGCCGCTTTTATCAACCGCGTTCGCACTCGCCCCCGCGGCCAGAGCCTGTGCCACGCAGTTCGCGTCATTGTCTTTCACACACGAGATCAACTGCTCGTCGCCGTCTTCCTGAGCATTCACCCGAGCCGCGCACACGACGCAGGACAGGCACAAACATATCACCAGGGAAATCGTCTTCATCATCACTCCTTCGACCTCCGACAAGTCGTCTCAAAGGTCGCCTGAGCGAAAGCTGTGCCAACGTTTGTGCCAACGCCCGGCCCGCCGCGAATTCGCGTCTTTCCCTGATGGCGCGGGCGATTTTGCGCCGGACTGTACGACGGCAGCGGCCGCAGCCTTTTTCTTTCACCTGCTGTCTTTTCCCGCGCGCAGGCTTGCTTTAGTCGCGCGGTCCGTGATGTGATGAGGGCGAAGCTCCTTTTAAACTCGTCGCCCGCGACTTCTGTAGCCCTCTGGTGTTCAATAAAGTCTTAATCCTCTCGGCATCTGCCGGCGCGGGCCACCTCCGCGCCGCCGAAGCGCTTGGGCGCGCCTTTCTACAGATGAACGCGGCCCGCGAAGTCCGCCACGTGGACACGCTCCAGTACACGAACAAGATTTTCCGCCACCTCTACTCCAAAGCCTACATCGAGATGGTCAACAAGATGCCTGAGGTGCTCGGCTGGCTCTACGACCATCTGGACAAACCCTGGAAGAACGAGCGCCGCCGCCTCGCGCTAGACAAGCTCAACACGCGCCCCTTCGTCAAGATGCTCAAGGAGTACAGGCCGGACGTGACCGTCTGCACTCACTTTCTTCCCGCTGAAATCATCTCCTGGCTCAAGGCAAGGGAGCGAATCAGTTGCCCTCAATCAATCGTCGTCACGGATTTCGACGTTCACGCGATGTGGCTGTGCCGGCACTACGAACACTACTTCGTCGCGCTCGACGAAACGCGCCTGCACTTAGAGAAGCTGGGCATCCCGCCCGAAAAGATCACCGTCTCCGGTATCCCCATCGACCCGCGGTTCGCAGTTGAGCAAAACCAGCGCGAGATGCGAGCAAAACATGGGCTCCGCCAGGACGTCACGACCATTCTGCTCTCCGCCGGAGGATTCGGCGTCGGCCCCGTCGAGAACATCCTGAAATCCCTGGCCAGCGATATGCGCAGCCCGGCCCAAATCGTCGCGCTCTGCGGACGCAATCAGAAACTGAAGCACCGCGTGGATCAACTGTCGTCCGCCATCCCAAGCGGCAGCCAACTCTCCATCAAAGCCGTCGGCTACACAAATGCTATGGACGAGTACATGTCCGCCTCGGACATCCTGCTGGGCAAGCCTGGCGGGCTGACCACCTCGGAGGCGCTCGCGCGCGGTCTCATCTTCGTGATAGTCAATCCCATTCCGGGACAGGAAGAGCGCAACTCGGACCACCTGCTGGAAGAAGGCGTCGCCATACGCTGCAACAACCTCCCGGTGCTCGCGGACAAGCTGGACCGGCTGCTGGGCGACCCCACGCGCATGAACAGCATGCGCGCCAACGCACGCCGCATGGCGCGCCCGCACGCGGCCCGCGACGTCGTCACCAAACTGCTCTCCTTATAAAAGAAGTTCGCTCAGAAGATGTGGCAGACTATTTTTTAGAAGGTTTGTCCAGGCCGAGCTGTCGGTCGTGCCGTCTCATGAAGATGACGAGCGCGAGGATTGCGCCGACGAGCGCCAGGAACATGTCCCAGTGCGAGTCCCAGATGTCGCCCTGCGTGCCCAGGAATTTGTCGCCCAGCTCCGGAGTCACTAGCACGGCCACCCACCATTCTATAAATTCGTAGAACGCGCCGATGGCCAGAACAATCGCGGCCGTCAGAAAGGCCAGCCAGCGCCTAGACGCTCGTATGTAGCGCAGCAGAATCTCGCGAATCGGAATCGCCATCAGGAAGCCGAGCATGAAGTGCGCGACCCTATCGTAATGGTTGCGCGCCAGCCCCAGCTCGTCCCTCAGCCAGTTGAAGGGCGGCGCGAGCGCGTAGGTGTAGTGCCCGCCGTAGGACTGCACGAAGAGATAAAAGAAGAGCAGGTAGCAGGAGAGACGCGTAAACTTGAAATGGGGATAGACGATGATGATTGCGGCCAGCATCGCGAGCGGAAAGAAATTTTCCATCGCCCAGTCCCAGTGGTCGTGCGGGCGGATGGCCAGGACGGTGAAGCCCGCGGCGTAGATGATGAGCAGCACCAACAGCTCGCGCCGCGAAGGCGTCTTCTTCTCATGCTCTACAGGTGTTGACGGCATCAACAGGCAAAGTAACGTTTCAGCGCGCCGGGCGTCAATTCTCGTCCGCTTTCTGCAACGGCGGCGGCTTTATGGCATGATGTCTGAAGGGCACATGCGGCGGCCGCATGAATTACCGGACAGGTGAAAGGAAGGGATGAAGGAAAGGCAGAATTCAGAATTCAGGAGTCAGAAGCCAGAATATAAGGCCGGGAATCATTCTTCTGGTCTTTCTTTTATTCTGGCTTCTGAATTCTGTCTCCTGACTCCTGCTTTCCGTAGCGGTATCGGGCTTGCTGTGACGCGGGCATCATGAAGAGTCGTGAAGTGGTATTGATCTGGAATCCGAACGCGGGGCGCGGCGGCGAGGGGCGCGCGCGCGAGGTGGCGCGCTTTGGTGAGAGCCTGAAGAGGCGCGGCATCCGGGTCGAGGCGCTGAGCACGAGCGGTCCTAACGACGCGGCGCGCCTGGCCGAGCAGGTCGCGCGCACTGGGCCACGGGACGTAATAGTTTCGGGCGGCGACGGCACGATCAACGAGGCGCTGCAAGGGCTCGTCGGGACGGGCTCGCGTATGGCGGTCTGGCCGCGCGGCACGGCCAACGTCCTGGCGCGCGAGCTAAAGCTCCCCTTTGACGCGGAGCGTGCGGCGGATGTGATTGCGCGCGGGAGCTCGAAGGCGGTTCACGTCGGCTGTGCCACGACGGAGAGCACGGGCGAGCGGCGCTATTTTTTCCTGATGGCCGGCATCGGCCTAGACGCTTCGATAGTGCAGAAGGTCCGTCCGCGACTGAAGCGACGCGTGGGCGAGGCTGCCTTCTGGTATTCGGGGCTCGGCCACCTGGCACACTGGCAGCCCCTGCCCTTCCAGATAGAGGTCGATGGACGGACCTTTCAGGCGACGTTCGCGGCCATCGGCAAGGCGGCGCACTACGGCGGCAACCTAGCGATTACTCCGCGCGCCCGCATGGAAGAGCCGGAGTTTGAAGTCTGCATTATTGATTCCAAAAGCAGGCTGCGCTTCCTCTACCTGCTGTCACACGCGGCGCGCCCGCGCGGCGTCGCGGAAGACATGCGCGGAGTCCAATTCATACGGGCCACGCGCGCACGCGCAACCGGCGACGCCCCCATCCAGATCGACGGCGAATTGACAGGCCAGCTCCCCATGACCTTCGAGATCGCCCCCTCGCCAATCGAAATCATTAGATAGGGATCGGCGGTCAAGAAATTAGACAGAAGGGTCGTGTCCTAAATTGATTGACACAACATGACCTAGGGAAAGCTGTCCGAAAGCCCCGAAGGGGCGAGATATGAAAGCCTGGGGCATCGCCCCAGGCACCTGGCACACATTCAACGTTAAGCCCTGAAAGGGCGGAATAATCTATTTCACCCTTTCAGGGCTTATCATCAATGGGCGGTCTGTACCAGGGGCGATGCCCCAGGCTATTATATGACGCCCCTTCGGGGCTTTCGGACGGATTTGATGGGCTTTTGATTTTAGATTAGGAGACTACTGACAGAAGTGATGCGGTGGGACAGGCTAAATTTGTCGAGTTACCGGGCTGGCTTCATCCTGATCGGCGACGAGTGTTGAGCGCACGCGCATCGCCGAGAAGTTTGCGCGCCACGTCCGCCTGCGGATTGGCTCGGGCGAGCGCCTGAAATTCTCGCGCCGCATCATCCAGCATTCCGGCTTGCGCATACAATACTCCGAGCGTCAGGTGTGAATCCGGGTAGGCGCGACGCGCCTGTTCCAACTCTCTGAGCCGCGTGCGGGCCAGCACTTGAAACTTGGCTTGCGGCGCGGGCAGCACCGGCGAGGTCACTGTCTGCCCATCTTTTTTGTGCGCCGTCACCTGCCATGAATAGGTAGCACCGCGCGTCAACGCGTGCGGTGCGCGCCATGAGGCCGCCAACACAGAACCGCTCGTCGCCACTTCATTCAGCTTATCATCCGTCACAGTCACGTTATAGCTCTCTGCCCCTGCCAGCGGCTGCCAGCGAAATGTCGGCCGGTCGGATTCGATGACGACGCCGAGCGGCGCAAGCAGACGAAATGGCAGACCGTTTTGATTGCCGTCACCGAGCAGCGTACCGGCTTGACGGTTAAGGTCATTGAGAATGGCCGCGCGCGGTAGTTGCTGCCTGACTAGAACGGACTTGACCTGCTGGCGTACCTGCTCCGGCAGATGCTCAAGTCCCGCCAGATTGCCTTCAGCATCCAAAGTGACCTGCCGTCCGGCGTCGTTTAAGTCCAGGACAATCTGCGCAGGCTGCGCTTGTGCCGGTTCGGCCTGCGGCGACACGGCAGGCGTTGGTTGCGCGTTATCCTTTGCGGGCGGCGCATCCTCTCGCACCAGTTTAGCCGGTTGCGTGTCCCTCGATTTGAATAGCAGCAATGCTGCGCCGAGCAGAACGACGAGCAACAGAACAGCGGCAGCGAGTTGCAGCGGTCCAAGTTGGGACAGCCGCATGGGCCAGAGTTTCGAACGGGTTTGGGTGTGGGGGCGAGTGACAGTTGTCACAGATGCTACGGCAGAGTTTGCCGCGGCCAGGGCCTGCTCTTCCAGCGCGGCACGGACCCGCGCGACCGTCGCAGAGCACTCGGCGCAGACTTCCAGATGCGTCATGGCTGGCTCACGCTCAATCTCGCTGAGTTCGTCCGCGACATAATCGGCTGCCGTCTCGTCGGTCAGGTGATAGGGCGCTTCATCAGCGGCGGGTGTGAGCGCTGCCAGCAGCGTCTCGTAATCGGTGCGTGTCTGCTGCTGCTCATAGCAGTGTGCGGCGCAGCGCGCGCACTCGGAGATATGCCCGTCTATGACTAGAAACGCGTCGGGCGCAAGTGTCCGCCGCTTGTATTCCATCAACTGCTGTTCGGTTGGGTGCTGGTACATAAGAGCCGGGAGAAGCGCACTGTGCTTTCAAAGCACATTAACAACAAGACGCTGAATTCCGCGAAATATTCGTGTCAGTGCGCGCTAGGCGACCAATCTTTGAGCCTGCGCGCGAGCCGGTCGCGGGCACTGCGCCGCAGATTGATGACCTGTTGACGCGTCGCGCCAAGATATTGAGCCAACTGCAAGTCGTCAAGCGGCAGCAGCGCCCATAACTGTTCGAACTCGGGCAGCGGGATTTCCAGTGCCGCCGCGATCTGTTCGACGCTGGCGATGCCCGTCACCGGCAGTAGAGTAATCACATTAACGCCGCGCTGGTTTCTAAGGTTGCACAGGAGCGCGACACGCTGACGGCGCGGCAACTGACAAATCTCAGCCCATAACCTATCCAGCAGTTGCCGCGATTCCAGGATCGCCGCGGGGTCTGCCTCCGGGTGCGCTAACTGTTCGGCGAGAGTGCTGCCGCCCCCATCGAGTGATTCCTGCGGGTGGTCTTCGATGCCCCAAAGATATGCGACGAGCGCGGTCAGGTATTCTAGTTCAAGCGGTTGCGCGGCGGCGTTGAAAATGGTGCTCAATAGTTCCTGCGTGCTCTGCGCGTGAGCATCGAGCGCGCCGAGCCTACTGATGAGCAAATCACGGTCGGGTAATTCAACGTTTGCCTGATCCTTCCAGTAAGCCAACCCTGCGAGCCAGCCCCCATCCGTAGTCTCCCACAAAGCGAACTCTGCCCGCGTGGTCAATTGATGACGCAGCTTGTCCTTCAGGTAACGGCGTTGCGGGTATTTGCGCCGCAGGTATTCGTCACAGGTCGTGCGCGTGACGGCGGCGACGTAAGCGTACATATTACTGATAGGTCTATTGGTGGGATCGGCCTTGAGAGCGCGCAGCCGTCGCAGCAGGTGCATGTGTACGTCATTGTAGACTTCTTCAACGTCCGGATGATTGAACTGGCGCGCGCCATGCCGCGCATAGAATTGCAGTTTGTGGTTAAGTATCTGACGAACAATCGGCGCGATGTGTTCGGTGAAGAGTGCAGCCAGGATCGCCGTCTCTTCGCCTTCATCGCCCGCTAAGA
>DATEMM010000039.1:0-6305 GCA_035275605.1 Pyrinomonadaceae bacterium | reverse complement strand
TCCCTCATTGTTATCGTTCTGTTTCCCAGCCATAAATGGCTGGGCTATTCTCTTCCGCCCCTAACGGGGCTGTTGAACGATTCCCCTGACGTCGAAGTCAACCCACTCATTACTCATCACTGTTATTTCCCCTTCTTGAGCGTTTTCGCAACTTCCCTTTATGAAAGGCGTGTAAGTGTGGGCGGTTGCGCCCCGGCGAAGGCACGCGGTATGCTTTCGCCGTCTGTCGGAGGGCGCGTCTCTCCGCTATTAAGTCGGACGGTAATCTTCTTAAAGTGAGCGCCAACCTCAATCTCGCCAGCCAGCCTTTTCGCAACCGCGCGCTGCCCTGGACAATCGCGGGCGTCATTACGGTCGCATCGCTGCTGGCCCTGGTCTATCTCATCAGCGACAGCACTCAGACTAACAGGCGTGCGGCCGAGGTCGAGCGCGAAGTTGACACAGAGCGCCAGCAGATCAGCGGGCTTGAGCACCGGATAGATGAAATCAAGCAATCGCTGACGCCGGAGCAGACGGAAACACTGCGCGCGGCGCAGTCGCTCATTGAGCGCAAACGTTTTTCGTGGGCGCGCCTGTTCGCTGACCTCGAAGGCGCTCTGCCGGGCAGCGTCCGCGTCAAACGCATCAGCGTCCGCGACGTGGCACAGCGCGCCGGGCGAACGGTCGCGGAACTGGAGTTGGTGGTCGTCAGCAAGAATCCGGCGGACGCCACGGGGATGATTATGGAGATGGACCGCGCCGGAATCTTTCGCGCGGAGCTGGTCGAGCAGAATTTGCAGAAGGAGCGGGGCGAGGCGGGAACGGAGAGCACCCTCAGGGTCTTCTACCAGCCGCGCGGCGTGAGCATCCCCGCCAGCGCGTCAGGCAATAACGTCGCGGCGGCCGACCTGGCCAGGTCAGCCAACGGAGGGGCGCGATGAGCGACGACCAATTGACAGGAAAAACCGCCTCCGTGCGCCGCAAGCAGATTCGCGTCCGCGTTGACCGGCTGCGCCAGTCACGCCAGCGCAGCATCCTCGGCATGGCTGAAATCGCGGGCCTTGCGGGCAGCGCCGTCATGCTGCTCGCGGTCGTCTTCGTCTACCTCTATTTCTACAGCCCAGCGCAGTCGCGCCTGGCGACGGCACAACTGGAGCGCGCGCGCCTCCAGCAGAATTTGAGTAAGTTGCAGAAGGACGTGGACGTGCGCGGCAGCACGCAGGACAACATTAACGAGATCAGCCAGAGCCTGGAAAAGTTCGAGAGCGAGCGGCTGGTCGCGCGTGACGCCGGTCGCCTGACCCTCTACAACGTCTTCATACAGCTCATCCGCAGCAACGGCCTGCGCAACACTTCCGGCCCGGTTTACAACTACCTGGAGGCCAAAGATTCCGGCGCGTCGCAGACGGCGGCGTCCAGAACGGTCAACAGCCGATGGCAGAGCCTTTATCCCGGCATCGCCGTCACAGTCACAGTCGAGGGGCAGTACGCCAATCTGCGCCACTTCGTCCGAGACATCGAAGCGAGCAATCAATTCATCATTATTAATGCGGTCGAGTTGGAGAGGGCGAGCGACGTGGAGGGCTCCGTGGTCAGCGCAGCGCCAGAGGCCGTCGCGCCGCCCGCGCGCCCGACACTCGTCAGCCTGCGCCTGGACATGGCCGCCTACTTCCGGCGCGACGCGGGCGAAGAGGTGATCGAACAAACGCGCGAATGAGACACGCTGAAGGGCAGGTTCTAAAAGCTCATGGCAGTTAGCGAAAACAAGGCAGCCCAGTCGGAGCGCAACAAAAAGATCGCGGCCATAGCGCTCGGCGCAGTAGCGATCATCGCTCTGGCTTACATGTTTCTCGGCTCGTCCTCCAAATCTGGTTCGACCACCGGGACGAAGCGCACGCCGACGCCGGCAGTCCGCAACCAGCCTGTGCAATCGCCGCAGGCTTTGCGCGAAACGGAAGATTTTGTTCCGACGCCGATTAACTACGAGATCACGCCATCCGTAGTGCCGGAAGCCGCGCGCAACATCTTCGCTTTCTACGTTCCGCCAAAGCCCGCTCCGAAGCCGACTGCGCTGCCTCCCCCGCCGCCGACGCCAGTGCCACCCAACGTGATCGTGGCTTCCATCTCACCCGTCAACGTCTACGCGCACACGGGCGACTTCAACCTGGACGTGACGGGCGACAAGTTCACTCCTGAGACTCGCATCTTCATCGGCGGAGCCGAGCTCCAGACGCGCTTTGTGAGCCCGCAGCAGGTCTCCACGAAAGTTCCCGCGCAGCTCATCTCCTTCGAGGGTGGGCGCGAGGTGCAGGTGCGCTCGCGCGACGGGCAGCTCTTCTCCAATACGGCGACGCTCAACGTTATGCCCGCGCCCGTGCCCAACTACAATTACATAGGTGTGCTGACCAGGAACGGCGCGAACGACACGGCCATCATGAAGGAGAAGAACGGCAAGGAGCTCTTGAATGTGCAGCGCGGCGACATGCTCGGCGGGCGGTTCCGCGTAACCAGCATCTCCGTGCGCGAGGTGACGCTGACGGACACGAGCCTCAATATCAAGCACAGGATTCAGTTCTCGGGCGACACCTCAGGCGCGGGCGCGCCCGGCCAGACGCGCTATCCGCAGCCGCCACAGCCTCCGCCCCCGGCGGATGATGACGACAATGAGCCTTAACAAGCATGCTGAGAAGGAGTTAAAGACGACGACGGGCGGGCCGAAGAGGGCGCGCACGTCGTCGAATGCTTCACGGCGTTTGAGAGACGAGGGGGGCTACGCGCTGGTTTCGCTGCTCGCCCTGATGACGATTATGGCGCTCCTTCTCGTCACGGCCGTCCCCAACATACGGATGCAGGCGCGGCGCTCGCTCGAAGAGGAAGCGATCTGGCGGGGCGAGCAGGTGGCGGAAGCGATTCGCCTCTACACGCGCGAGAGAAGAGCCCTGCCGACTTCTATAGACCAACTGCTCGAAGGCATCCCGCGCGGCACAAAAAGAATACAGATTCTGCGTCCGGTCGCAGCCATCGACCCGCTCTCGACGAGCGGCGAGTGGAAGTTAATTAAAAGGACTGACCCGGCCTTCCTTGAATTTCAAAGAGCGGTCATAGCTTACGCTGGAAGGCAGCCGAAGACGATGGACGCGACGTTCGTGCAGTTCGCGCAGGGCGAGCCGCCTGCGATCGCTAACGTCCTCGACCTCGGAAGCAGCGAGCCAGCGCCCGGCGGCGAAGACGATTCGGCGAACTCGACCGGACAGTTCATCGGCGTCACCAGCCGCAGCCGCCGCGATTCCATCATCACCTACTACGGTATCGAACGACACGACCGCTGGGTCTTCACTCCGTTCTTCAGATAACGCCCTCCTTCTTCTTTCTCCAGACAATTTTTTCGAGCAGTCTAAAAATTTAGAAGCGCCGACGCTGAGAGCTCAACTTCAACCGCGAACAAAGTGCATCCTCGCATCGCATGAGTGGAGAACTCATCGTTAGTGTTGCTTCGTAATTGGATTGAGATGAGTCGAAGAGTGATTGATGAAGAATGATCTCGCGCGTGAGAGGTGTGAAATTTTTTTCGTTTCAAAGTAAAAGTTATTGACATCTACTCGCTTTAAGTTTATATACCAACATGTTGTGCGCCGCTTACTCTAGGCCACAAGAAGAAATTCGACACAGTATCTTGTGGTCGCAACTTCAAACTGAAAAGGAGCAGCAACAACCTATGGCAACTAAGAAAGGTGGTAAGGGCAGTAAGGGTTCAAAGGGCGGCTACGGCGGCTCAAAGGGCTCGAAGGGCTCGAAGGGCTCGAAAGGCTCAAAGGGCTCGAAGGGTTCGAAGGGCTATGGCTCGAAGGGTTCCAAGGGCTCGAAGGGTTCCAAGGGCTCAAAGGGCTCGAAGGGCTCGAAGGGTTCGAAGGGTTCGAAGGGCTACGGCAAGTAGTTCAACCGGACAACAAACAACATCAACCTTCCATAGGCGCACGCAACCAACTTGGCCCACTGAGGCCATTCTTAAAGGAACGGCGAATGCTTCAACGAAGCCCGCCGTTCCTTTTTCTTGCATCCCACCCGGCATCTTCATTATGCTCGGACGGGTTCTGAGCGTTGAGAGGCGGACGAACGGTTGTAAAGGGGCGCGAGAGTGTCGCGGGCGGGGAAGTCGAAATTAATCTTCTGGAGGCGAACGAGCAGTGAGAGGGGAAAGAGACGAGAGACCGTGGGGCAGCTACGAAGTTCTGGAAGAGAGCGCGGGCTATAAAGTTAAAAGGCTCGAAGTCAAACCCGGCGCGCGCCTGAGCCTTCAGCGCCACTCCAGGCGTGGCGAGCACTGGGTCGTCGTCCAGGGGGTGGCGGACGTAGTCTGCGGCGATCGCGAGCTGCAACTCAAGGCGGGCGAGCACATACACATCCCTCCTGAGACCAATCACCGCCTCGGCAATTCCTCCGAAGAGCCGCTCGCGCTCATCGAAGTCCAGCTCGGCGATTATCTGGGCGAGGACGACATCGTCCGCCTCGAAGACGACTACAAAAGAAAGTGATGAGTGATGAGTAATGAGTGATGGGTAAAAGAAAGAGTTCTTAACTCATCACTCATTATTCATCACTCATCACTTCTTACTCATCTCATGCTTCGCGTTGCGCTGGTTGAGCCGGAGATTCCTCCGAACACGGGTAACATCGCGCGCCTGTGCGCGGCGACGCGCGTCCCGCTGCACATTGTCGGCGTGACGGGTTTTCGCTTGGACGAGCGGGCCGTGCGCCGCGCCGGTCTGGACTACTGGCCGGAGGTCGAGCTTCACCGGCACCGCGACATGACGGCTCTCAATGAATCGTTGCCCGGCGCAAGGTTCCTCTACCTCACGACCAAAGCCGAGAGAAAGTATACGGACTGGCGCTTCGAGGCGGATGACTGCCTCGTCTTCGGGCGCGAGACGCGCGGCCTGCCCGAAGACCTCCTGCACGCCAACTGGGAGAGGTGCCTGACCATCCCCATGCTCAATCCGAACGTCCGCAGCCTCAACCTGGCAACGGCAGTCTCCATCGTGCTCTACGAAGCGCTGCGGCAGACACGCGCCTTCACCTCCTAGCCAGCGACCTATAACGTCTACGCCGAGGCGCGAAAGGGAATCGAGAAAATTTCCCTGTCGCGTTTTCGCCTTTTTGGCCCCGGCGGGTGCTCAATCGTCGTGCGCGTGTTATGATGTTTGGTTTCGCGACTCATTGCTTAAAATGAGATTTTTATCTGTGCAGGGGAATTATGAAAGAAGAGAGAAGAGAGATACGTAACATAGCCATCATCGCGCACGTTGACCACGGCAAGACCACGCTCGTCGATGCGATGCTCAAACAGGCCGGGACGTTCCGCGAGAACGAACAGGTCCGCGACCGCGTGATGGATTCGATGGACCTGGAGCGCGAGCGCGGCATCACCATCATGGCCAAGAACACGGCCGTGCGCTACGGGGACGTCAAGATCAACATCGTGGACACGCCGGGCCACGCGGATTTCGGCGGCGAGGTCGAGCGCGTGCTGAAGATGGTGGACGGCGTCATGCTGCTGGTTGACGCGGCCGAAGGCTGTCTGCCGCAGACGCGCTTCGTCCTGCGCAAAGCCCTGGAAGCGAGGCTCCCGGCCATCGCCGTCGTCAATAAGATTGACCGACAGGACGCTCGGCCCGCCGAAGTCGTTGACGAAATCTACGAGCTGTTTCTGGACTTGGACGCGACGGACGAGCAGATAGAGTTCCCAATCCTCTACGCCGTCTCGCGCGACGGCGTGGCGAAGAAGGAACTGGCCGACGAATCGACGAGTCTGCGCCCGCTCTTCGACCAGATAGTGGAGACCATCCCCGCGCCCGCCGCCATGCGCGACGACTCTTTGCAGCTCCTGGTGGCGAATCTTGATTACAGCGACTACGTCGGCCGCCTCGCCATCGGCCGCATCTTTTCGGGCGAGATCAAAGTCGGCGAAACGGTCGCCATCATCAAGCGCGACGGATCAATAGAGAAGACGCGCGTCTCGCAGCTTTACGTCTTCGAGGGCTTGAAGCGCGAGGCGGTCGAGAGCGCGGGCGTCGGCGACATCGTCGCGCTGGCCGGCATCGAAAACATAGAGATCGGCGAGACCATCACGAGCGCGGATAACCCGCAGCGCCTGCCCGTCATCGCCGTAGACGAGCCGACCATCTCCATGATCTTCGGCGTCAACAACTCCCCCTTCGCCGGGCGCGAGGGGAAGTTCGTCACGTCGCGCCAGATTAAGGAGCGGCTCGACAAGGAGATACTCGGCAACGTTGCCATCCGGGTCGAATCGACAGAGCAGCCGGACCAAT
>DATEMM010000038.1:0-5487 GCA_035275605.1 Pyrinomonadaceae bacterium | reverse complement strand
TTGTAGCGAAAGACAGTGCTGCGCGGCACGACCCGCAGCTTCGGGAGCTGCGAGAGGATGTTGATGATGCTTTCGGTGATGCCGTCCGTCAGGTACTCCAGCTCCGGGTCTGCGCTCGCGTTGACGAGCGGCAGGACGGCCAGCGAGGCTATGACTTTTCGCGAGCTGCGACGGCGTTGGAGCGGGGAGGTTAGAGACGAGGAGGTGGCGGCACGGCCTCCCACCTGTCCGGACGGGCGAAAGAGCGCGGTGGCAGCCTCGGCCCCTTCAGCGGACGCGTCGAACACTTTAGTCTCGGCCTCGCCGCCGGACGCTTCGCTGACGAGCGGCGTGCCGTCGTCACGGCAGAAGTTAAAGGATTGGTCCGCGTAAACGCGCTGGCATGCTGGGCAGCGTTTCATGCTCTGGGGGAAAAGGCCGGGGCAATTCCTCTATGGTAAATCTCGGAAGCGGTCCGTGGCGTCAACGAGCGCGCTGATAATCCCCGGCTCCGTCGCCGAGTGGCCCGCGTCCGGGATGATTTGCAGGTCCGATTCCGGCCAAGCCTGGTGCAATTCCCAGGCGCTCATCATCGGGCAGACGACGTCGTAGCGGCCCTGCACGATGACGGCCGGGATGTGGCGAATCTTGCCGACGTTTTCGATTAAATAATTGTCCGTCTCGAAGAAGGCGTTATTCATGAAGTAGTGGCACTCTATGCGCGCGAAGGCGAGCGCGAACTCTGCGTCGGCGAACTTCTCGATCATGTTGTAATCGAAAAAGAGCTTGGAGGTGCTCCCCTCCCAGATGCTCCAGGCGCGCGCCGCTTTGAGCTTCTCCTCTTCGTTTGTGCCAGTCAGCCTGCGGTAGTAGGCGCTGACCATATCACTGCGCTCTTCTTCGGGGATGGCCTTCAGGTACTCTTCCCACACGTCGCGGAAGATGGCGCTCGCGCCCTCCTGGTAGAACCATCGAATCTCCTTCGGGCGACACAGGAAGATGCCGCGCAGGACGAGCTGTCGGACACGATCGGGGTGCATCTGTGCATAGGAGAGCGCGAGCGTGCTGCCCCAGGAGCCGCCGAAGACCTGCCAGCCGTCAATCCCCAGGTGCTCGCGAATCTTCTCTATGTCGGAGACAAGGTGCCAGGTCGTGTTATCTTCGAGGCTGGCGTGCGGCGTGCTTTTGCCGGAGCCGCGCTGGTCGAAAAGGACTACGCGGTAGGCCGCAGGGTCGAAGAATCGCCTGTACTCTTCGACGATGCCACCGCCCGGACCACCGTGAAGGAAGACCACGGGTTGCCCCTGCGGGTTCCCGCACTGCTCATAATAGATGGTGTGAACCGGCGAGACCTCCAGCATCCCCTGGTCGTAGGGCTCAATCGGGTCGTATAGAGTTTTCATGAGGATATGATACAGAGGTTGGAGTTTTGAGGCCAGTGAGTGCAGAAAGTGGGACCGAGCCAGATTGGTTATAGCCTTAGAGAGCCTACGCTAGTCAAGCAGTGTTCCTGACCCCGAAGGGGTCACATATAGTAGCCAGGGGCGACGCGAACTTCGTTTGCTTGCCCCTGGCTATCATATATGACCCCTTTGGGGTCGAATCACTTTTTAAGGGCGGATTGGAGCTGCTGACGGCGGCTGCGGCTCAGCTTCAATTCCGTCCCGTCGTGCAGGATGACCAGGTAGTCGCCGTTAAAGTGCGGGTGCAGCTCTTTGATGCGGTCTATGTTGACGATGGTCGAGCGGTGTATGCGCAGGAACTTCTCCGGGTCCAGCTTCGCCTCCAGCTCGTTCATGGTCTCGCGCAGCAGGTGAGATTTGCGGCCCGCATGCAGCTTCACGTAGTAATCATCGGCCGCAATCCAATCTATCTCATCAGCCTTTAAGAAGAAGACGCGGCTGGCCGTCTTAATCATGAAGCGGGTCAGGAACGTCGCCCGCTCTGTCTCATTTGTCTTCGACGGGGCCCCGCCGCGCTCTTCGAGCAGCGCGAAGAGCTTGCGGCTGAGCTGGTTTATCTCGCGCTGCTCGATCTGCGCCTTGGCCTGCCGGAGCGCTTTCTCAAAGCGCGCGTCGTCGAACGGCTTTAGCAGGTAGTCTAGCGCGTGGACCTCGAACGCCTTCAGCGCGTACTGGTCAAAGGCCGTGACGAAGACGATGGCCGCGACGCACCCCGGCCCGATTCTCTCCAGGACCTCGAAGCCGTCCATCTCCGGCATCTGGATGTCTAAAAAGAGCAGGTCCGGTGTCTGCTCTTCGATTGCGCTCAAGGCTTCCTGCCCGCTCCCACACTCGCCCAGGATTTCGATTTCCGGGTCGTCTCGAAGGAGCGCGCGCAGGTTCTGACGCGCCAGCGGCTCGTCGTCCACAATCAGGGTCTTGATCTTTTTCTTCGCCCGCTCCATTTCTCTTTCAGGCTTCGCCCGCGCCCAGGCGCAGAGGAATCGAGAGCGTCGCCTCGACGCCGCCCTCCGCGCGGTTGCGTATGTCGAATCGTTGCCCCGTGCCGTAGAGTTGCAGCAGCCGCTCGCGCGTGTTGCTGAGGCCGATGCCCTTCTCCTCCTCCATGCTCCAGCCCTCCCGCAGGCCCGGCCCGTCGTCCGTGACCTTGATTCGCAGGGTGCCGTCCTCGCGCGCCGCATGGACAGCCACAGTCCCCGCGTCAACGCGCCTGGAGACGCCGTGCCGGATGGCGTTCTCGACCAGCGGCTGGAGGATGAGGTTGGGCACGCGCGCATTCAGGGTCTCAGGCGCGATCTCCATATAAACTTTCAGCCGGTCTGGAAAACGCATCTGCTGGATGTCCAGGTAGAGTTCCAGAAAGTCCAGCTCCTCGCGCAACGGGACTTCCTGACGGCCCGCGTTCTCAAGCGTGTGGCGCAGGAGGTCGCTCAAGCCCGCGATCATGCTGACCGCGGCCTTGTTCTTCTGGTCGCGCACCAGCCCAGCTATGCCGTTAAGCGTGTTGAAGAGGAAGTGCGGGTGAAGCTGCATCTTGAGGGCACGGAGCTGAGCCTGTGCCAGTTGCGCTTCCAGTTGCGCGGCGCGAAACTCGCGCTCGCGGAACCTGTGGTAATAGTCGAAGGCGTAGCCGACGCCGACGATCATTCCGTAGACGATCATCTCCAGGTGAAACTCGCCCGTGAAACGGTCCGCGAACTTGGTCCAGAAAGGTCTGGAGTCGGTCATCTCGTCGAACGGCCTCATCAGGATGGTCGAGCAGATGACGATGAGCGAGTGGAGGGCCGCGAGCATGACGCTGGCGACGACGTGAATGGGCAGGTTGCGCTTCCAGGAAGACCTCTCCACGGGGAAGCGCTCGCCCAGGCGCAGGATCAGCGGCGTGAAGAGAATCCAGACGTACCAGCAGCCGAAGAGCTGCCAGGCGAGTATGCGCCAGAAGGAATGATTCATGCCCTGCATACGCAGGCCGATGTAAAGCTGGCTGGTGTAGAGCAGGCCCAGTACGGTCCAGAACGTGAAGATCAGGCCCCACTTGAACAGCCAGCGGCGGCGGGCAGCCCCCTCGGCCGCCGCGCCGCCCGCCTTGCCGGGTTTTGAGTCAAACTCCTGCATGTGTCCTGTAGAAAACAGCTCTACCTGAGCTCCGCTTTAGCGCCGTTGACGCGCGCGATTGTCAGTGTCAGCACCAGACGCTTCTCTTCCCCCGCCGGCTCAACGCTCGCCGCGGCGTCCCACGCCTGCCCCTTCTCGTCTACGAATCTCCAGCGGCTCGTGTTTGAAGCGGCGCCGCCAGCCTTCTCCACAGAGGCTTTAGTCCACTTCGTGTCGGCCGCCCATTTTTCGCCGATGCGCTGCAACAAATCCCCTGGCGATGAAACTGACGACACGTCCCACTTCTCTTCCCAGGCTTCGGCCCCGCCTTTGAAGCTGAGCGGTTCCGCGCCCGGATAGAAAGCTTCGTAGATGCTTCCGGGCAATTTCAGATCGGCGTGGGCCGCGCGCGCGTAGCCTGACTCAGGTCGCCAGTCATATTCGATCCCGTAGGCGACCATCTGCGCCCAGCCCTTCCCGTCCATCTTCTCTATTAGATGGAGCGCGCCGTCTATGCCGGAGGAAAGACCGCCCGTGGTGATAATCTTCCCGTTATCGACGAAGCGCCTGTCGCTGACTACCTTCGTCTTCGGGGCGACTTTCCGCAGGCGCTCGACCAGGCCCGCGGTCGTCGTGGCTTCCAGGCCGTCCAGGACTCCGGCTTTGGCCAGGAGGAACGCGCCGTTGCAGACGGACATGACGTACCTGGCCTGCTTCGAGTTGTCCTGAATCCACTTGATGACTCGCTCATTTTCAAGCTGCCCGCCGACGCCGCGCGCCTTCTCGCCGGGCGAGCTCTCGCCACCGCCTGGGATGATAATAACATCGGGCTGCGGCTGGTTATCAAAGGTGTAATTGGGGATGACGCGCATGCCCATGGCCGTCGTGATGGGGTCAGCCTTTTCGGCGACCGTGTAGACATGACGCTTGCCCCACCCGCCGAGCACCTCGTATGGGCCAGTGTAATCTATGATCTGCACGCCCTCGAAGATGAGGATGGCGACATTCACTTTCGGCTTGACGTTCGCGGTCTGCGCCTGCGCGCTCGTCAGAGCCCCGATCAGCACCAGCAGCAAAACCGTCAACATTTTCTTCATGATCTATTCTCCTTATTTAAATTCACTCCCTACCATGCGCGCAGTTTATTTCAACTCCCTCGGAAGGCGTTCGGCTTGTCAGGGAAACCGCTCTGAATTGCAGGCGATGGTCGGATTCACGCGGCGAGTTGCAGGTCAACATCCACCTGGGAGCGCAGGCACGGATGCCTGCGCTCCCAGGTATGCGGAGATCGTTTTAAAGAATGGGTCAGCTCTGGGGTCGTGCGACGGTTAGCACCAGGACTTCTTTCGCCCCGGCGGCGCTCAGCGCACCCGCGCACGCCGAAACCGTCGCGCCCGTCGTGAAGACGTCGTCGATGAGCAGGATGCTCTCGTTGACAATCAGGCGCGGGCGTTGGACTTCAAAAGCGTCTTCCACACTTTCACGCCGCGCGCGTGCGTCCATGCCCGCCCGGTGACGGCTCGTGTGGGTCGTGCGCGTGAGGCTCCACTCATCGAGCGGCAACCCGGTCAAGCGGGCCAGGGCGCGCCCGAGGATTGCCGCCTGGTTAAAGCCCCGTTCGCGCAGGCGCTGCGGGTGAAGTGGGACGGGCACGATGCGCGTGGCCGAAGAGAGCGGCTCGCGCCTTTGAGCTTCAAGCAGGAGTCTTGCGAGATGCGGCGAGACGTGGGGCTCGCGCTTTAGGGCCAGCACGCTCGCGCGCAGCGCGCCCTCATACACGCCGCACGCCCGCGCCACAGTAAAATACTCTTCGTCGCAGCGGCGGCAACGCACCTCTTGCCGCTGCCCTTCCGGCACAGAGCCGGGCGCGGGCGCGCCGCACTTACAGCAGACGAAATCCTCTTCCTCGAAGACGCGGGTCTTTTGCCAGCACGCGGCGCAGGCCACACCA
>DATEMM010000037.1:0-9578 GCA_035275605.1 Pyrinomonadaceae bacterium | reverse complement strand
GCTCGTCCTACTCTCGCTCGCCTTTCCCGCTTATTATATGTTGATGTCCTGGGCGCTGGCGCTGCGCCGCCGGGCGGCCCGCCCCGTTGTGTGAAACGCCGCCCCGGACTTATTTTAGAAGAGCCCTGATTTAATGGCCGGTCAGATGTGTAGAGAAAGGATTGAGGATGAAAAGAAAAGTAAGTAAGACGGACGAAGAGTGGCAGCAGGAGCTGACGCCGGAGCAGTACTGGGTGGCGCGCCGGAAGGGCACCGAGAGGCCGTTCACAGGTAAGTACAATGCTACGAAGGAGCGTGGTACGTTTAAGTGCGTCGCGTGCGGCAACGAATTGTTCAGCTCCGACGCGAAGTTCGACTCGGGCTGCGGCTGGCCGAGCTTTACGGCCCCCGTCGAAGGTGATCACGTTCGCACGGAAGTTGACACCAGCCACGGGATGGTGCGGACGGAAGTCCTCTGTGCCAGTTGCGACTCCCACCTCGGGCACGTTTTCGACGACGGGCCAGGGCCGACGTATCAACGCTACTGCATCAACTCCGTCGTCCTCGACCTGGATAAAGAAGAGTAGCAAAGGAGGCGTTAAAGTTTCGGAGCCAACATCCCGGCCGCGTCCTGAAATTATTATAAATAAGATAATCCTGAGGACGTCTTCAAAAGCCCCGAAGGGGCGAGATATGAAAGCCTGGGGCATCGCCCCAGGAACCTGGCACACATTCAAGACAGAGCCCTGAAAGGGCGGAATAGAGTATTCCGCCCTTTCAGGGCTTACGCTGATAATGATGACCGTAACCTGGGGCGATGCCCCAGGCTATCGTATGACGCCCCTTCGGGGCTTTCGGACGAGCTCTCGGGCTTCTGTTTTCTAATCAGCGCACTACTAACATCCGCTCGCCCTTGTCAATCGGCGCGGCTATATTGTACTTTGCATCGCCGAAGCACGCTTGAACGCCCTGTACGGATTTCTCAGCCCGAAGCAGAGACGGAGAACTTCAGACTCCCATGAAACGCTGTCCGACATGCGGCCTCAGCCTGGACGACTCGCAGGCATTTTGCACGAACGACGGAACGCCCCTCGTCGCCGACAAGTCTTACGACCCGCAGGCGACGATGATTATTCCGCCGGCCAGCGTCCCGACGGCACAGCCGCCGGAGACCAGGCCACAGGGGCAGCAGAGCGGCTGGCAACCCCCTGCGCGCCAGACCTCTCCTGTCTACGCAGCCCAACCAGGGGCTTACAACCAGCAGTCGCAGGCGGCGCGACCGGGCAGATTTGTGCCAGGGCTCATCGGCGGCGCGGTGGCGGGCATCCTCTCCCTGATCGCAGGCTTTCTTCCGCCGGACGCGTTTGTCATCTTCAGCTTCTTCTGCGTCCTCTGGGCCGTCATCGGCGGGGCCGTGGCCTCGAATCTCTACATCAAGCGGTCGCCGACGCCCGTCAGGACCGGCGAGGGCGCTGTCATGGGCCTCATCGCCGGGGCCATCGGCGCTCTTCTATACCTGGCGCTGGCAACGCCTGTGGCCTACGCCATGCACGCGGACTACATACAGATGGTCGCGAACCAGCAGCCCGAAAAAATCAGCGCCGGGGCGTTCTTCGCCCTGAGCGGTCTGGCCGGGGCTGTGACCATCCTGGGCTTCTCTGTTATCGGCGGCCTCATCGGCGTGCCTATGTTTGAAAAGCGTAAGGGCTACCATACGAGCGTGCCTCCGCCGCCGCCGGGATACGGCACGCCGCCGGGCGGCTACAGGTAGGGAAAGCCTCACATCAATCACCCTCAATCCAGCTCGTCTATCTGGAGGCCGACGGGCTCTGCCCCTGCGCCCCTGATTCCGTCTATCACTTTGGCGACCTCGCCGTAGGCTATCGACCTGGGGGCCTTGATGTAGACGGTCTTCTGAATCCGCCTCTCTTCAGGCAGGTCAATCCGGTCCATCATGTCTAGCCTGTAAACATGCAGCTCCAGCCTTTGCCGGAAAAGCTCTGACAATCTGGCGCTCAATTTTCCAGTGTCGTTGACCGTGCCCATGTCGCCGATCTGGTTTAGCTCCAACGTGCCGTCCTGCCTGATTGTGACCACCAGATTGGTTTTACTCGGGTCGGGAAGGATGTCCGTCTTCGGCTTCGGCGGCTCCGGGATGAGAGCCTTGAAGCGACTCGGCTTCAAAGGCGAGAGCACCATGAAGATGATTAGCATCACCAGGAGCACGTCTATTAACGGCGTGACGTTGATGAAAGGAACGGCCCTCTTCATACATTCTCCTTTGCTCAAAAGCTCTTTCGAATCTTTCGATAGTTCTCCGGGCAGACCTCTCCCCCGTGGACGTGTGCCACGTGCGGCCTCACGCCCTCGCGGACGGTAAGTCTGTCATTCGGCTTGCTATGGCTTAGACACTAATCGTGCCAAAAAGTTCCGCACCTTCATGGAAGCATCAGAGAACTGCGGCGGGGTTGAACAGTAGAGGGAAGAATTGGCCGTCCATCTTCTCGCCTTTCGGCACGGGCGGCACTCCTTCGAGCGGAGGCTCGTCGGAGTTTGAAGTGACGCCGTCGCGAAAAACGTTGAGGACGGCTGCGCGGCGCTCTCTTTCAGTTCGATTCTCATAAGAGCCGTGAACCATCAAAGGATGATGAAAGGAACTCTCACCCTTCTTCAATTCGATGGCTACGGGTTTAAATTCCAGCCTCTGCGCGGTCGTCAGGACCGACTGGATGGCATTCATATCGGAGGCCAGGCCGGTGACGGGCAGCAGGTTCCAGCGGTGGCTGCCCGGAACGTAATGCAGGCAGCCGTTATCCCTGGCCGAGTCGTCCAGCCCTATCCAGCAGGAGAGGTGTGCCAACGGCATTGTCCGGGTCCAGTAGGAATAGTCCTGATGCCAAGCTACACAGCCCCCGTGCTGCGCTGGCTTACAGAACAACTGGTCGTGCCAGAAGCGCACGGCCCCGCCGAGCAACTGCGATGCCGGCACAGTGAAGGCCGGGTGCCACAACAGGTCGTGAAAGGCGGGCGCGATGCGCCAGGCACCCAGAGCGTGAAAGAGGACCCTGGCCGGGTCGGACGATTCGTTCGAATGATATTCGTAAAAAAGCTCATGCGAAGGATGCACAGGGTCCGCTAGCTGTGCCAGCTCCTCTCTCAGCACCTTCACCTGCCCCTCGTCCAGCATCCTGATGCCGGAGACGTAGCCGTGCTCTCGAAAGAAATCCAACTGCTCGTCGCTCAGGCGATACTGGTTCCACTCTTCGCTGGTCGCGGGCCGTGCGAAGAGACGCGTGAGCGGGTGATGATAGGCTGATAAATCATTCGCCAAGAGAGTCGGCCTCCGCGCTTTTATCCGTTGACCCGGAAGGATTCCTCCGGGGTCTCACTTTACTTATCGCTTACTCATCTTCTCTATGATGACGCGGGCCACCGTCGGGATGATGTCGCGCTCGGTCGCATGGTCCGTGGTGAAGGTGACGAGGACGAAGCGCGCTCCCGTGGGCAGTTCGATGTATGCGGCGTCGTGTCGCGTCGTGCTCGTCCATCCGGCCTTCGACCAGAGCCGCGCGCCAGGCGTTAGGGCCAGGGCCGTGAAGCCGTGCGCCTGATCGTCCGTGTCTTTGCTCTGGCCGGAATAGTCGCGCTTCATCAGCTCCATCATCGCGGCGCTCCGCTCGGGCGTGATCGCGCGCTTCGTGACGATTTCCATTAGCAGCCGCGCGGTCGCGTCCGTCGTCAGCTTGTTGCGGTTTTCGCCCTTCGGCCCCCTGAACAACTGCTCGCGCCCGTAGGGGCCTTCGCAGTAAGTCTTCTGGTTGACGTTGATTTTGGTGTAGCCCTGTGCGGCGAAATAGCGGTTGACGGCGTTTCTCTTCTCCGCCCATTTTTTCAACTCGGCCCCGGTCAGCTCCGCCCCGCTCGACGTGCCCGTGATGACGTCCAGCACGTAGCTGGTCGCGTCGTTCGACGAATCCACAATCATGTCCTTCAACGCGCGCCGTAACTCGTCCGTCTCTTTAATCTTTCCTTCTTCGAGCAGGTGATGCGCCATCGTCAGGTAAAACATCTTGACGACGCTCGCCGGGTAGATCGGCTCCGCGCCGCGAAAGCTCGCCTGAAGCGGGCGCTGCGAGTCGGTGAGGTCAATCAGCGTGATGGCCAGATTGCTATCCTCCAGTTTTTTGTCCTTGAACTTTTCGAGCGTCACGCGCGCGGCCTCGTTGACAAGGGCTTGTAAGCCCTGGTCAGGGCTCGGGCCGGGACTCTGTGCCAGTGAAATTACAGCGGGCGCGAGGAGGAAGCAGAACGCAAGAATCATTCGGACCAGTGTGCGCGACATTTCGTCTATTCCTTTCAGGGCGTCTCGGGCGATCGTCAGTGTAGCTGCCAGGCAATATTAATGTTCGTCCTTATTGTCAGTCCACCTCTTTTAGATTATAAGCACTGTATGGAGCAGACGACGCGTGAGGGCCTGGTCAGGGGAATCCGCCGTTGGGACCTGGTGGCCGTAGTCATCAACGGCATCATAGGGGCCGGCATCTTCGGCCTGCCGTCGAAAATCCACAGCCTGATTGGCAGCTACAGCCTGATAGCTTTCAGTGTCTGCGCGCTCGTCGTCACGCTGATAATTCTCTGCTTCGCCGAAGTGGCCAGCCGTTTCGACGCGACGGGCGGCCCCTATCTTTATGCGCGCGAGGCGTTCGGCTCGCTCACAGGGTTCGAGGTCGGGTGGCTGCAATGGCTCGCTCGCATCACGGCGTTTGCGGCCAACAGCAATCTGCTGGTCGAGTACCTGGGTTTCTTCTGGCCCACGGCGGTCAGCGAACCCTGGCGGACGATTATCATCACGGGCGTCACCGCCGCGCTCACCCTCATCAACATCGTCGGCGTTCGCAACGCGACCGTCTTCGGCAACTTCTTCACCATTGGCAAACTCATCCCGCTCGTGCTCTTCATCGCGGTCGGGATTTTTTTCATCAACTACGGCAACTACTCGCCAGCCCTGCCGCCGGGCGCACCGGCGCTCGGCTACGCCACTTTTTCAACCTCCGTCCTGCTTCTCATCTACGCGTTCACGGGTTTCGAGATGGCTGTCATTCCGGCGGGCGAAGTCCAGAACCCGCAGCGCAACATCCCCGTCGCGCTCCTGATCGCAATCGGCATCGTGGCGACGCTCTACATCCTGATTCAGTTCGTCAGCATCGGAACGCTGCCGGGGTTAGCCGGTTCGTCCAAGCCGCTCGCCGACGCGAGCCGAAGTTTCATGGGCTCGGCCGGCGCTGCGATTATCTCTGCCGGGGCAATGGTCTCGATTGTCGGCAATCTGAGCTTGCTGATTCTGGCCGGCTCGCGCATTCCCTTCGCGATGGCCGAGCAGAAGCAGTTGCCGCGAGTCTTATCAGATACACATAAGCGTTTTCACACTCCCCACGCGGCAATCCTGTTGACGGCGGCCATCATGCTCGCCCTCGCGCTCTCCGGCACATTCATTTACGCGCTGACGATCAGCGCCATCGCGCGGCTTTTGACTTACGCCGCGACCTGCGCGGCCTTGCCCAGGTTCAGGTCCTTGAAGGAAGCGCCGCCCTCTAAGTTCCAGGCCCCCGCGGGCGTCTTCGTCGCGGTCGCCGCCCTGATGCTGGCCGGATGGCTCCTCTCCAACAGCTCCTTGCGCGAGGCCCGCGATGCCGGAATCGCTGCCGCGCTGGGCCTCTTAATCTATTTCGCTTACCGGGCGAGCCGCCGCAGGGGTGTAAATCCGATTGGATAAGCTGGCTGAAAATCTACGCGCGGCAATCGGGCACGAGAACGTGCTGGCGGAGGCGGACGAGCTGCTCGTCTACGAATGTGACGGGCTGCCGCAGCACAAGTACCCGCCGCGCGCCGTCGTCTTCCCCAATTCCACCGAAGAGGTCGCGGAAGTCTTACGCGTGCTCGAAGCGGAGAACGTCTCTTTCTCCCCGCGCGGCGCTGGCACAGGACTCTCGGGCGGCGCTCTCGCCGTGAATCGAGGCGTCATCGTCGAGCTGGCGCGCATGCGCCGCCTGCTCAAACTTGACCCGGAGAACAATCTCGCCATAGTCCAAACCGGGATGGTCAATGCACAGCTCTCGCGCGCCGCCGCGCCTTACGGACTGCACTATGTTCCGGACCCTTCGAGCCAGATGACCTGCACCATCGGCGGGAACATCGCCGAGAATGCCGGTGGGATTCACTGCTTGAAATATGGGATGACGGTTGACCACGTGCTGGGAGCGCGCGTCGTGCTGGCCGGAGGCGAAATCGTAGACCTCGGCGGGGCCGCGGGAGCGGACCTTTCGGGTTACGACCTGCTGGGCGTCTTCGTCGGCTCCGAAGGCACGTTCGGCATCGCGACCGAAGCGACCCTCAAACTCGTTCCGCTTCCGCAGTCGGTCAGGACCCTGCTCGCGGACTTCACGAATGTTGACGACGCGAGCCGGGCCGTTTCCGCCATCATCGCTGCCGGGCTGATACCCGCGGCGCTGGAGATGGTGGACGGAGAGACGATTCGCGCGGTCGAACAGAGCGTCTTTGCCGCCGGCCTGCCCCTGGACGCGGAGGCGGCCCTCCTGATAGAGCTTGATGGGCTGGAAGCAGGCTTGGACGCGGAGGCGTTACAGGCCGAAAGCCTCTGCCGTCAGCACGGGGCGCGGAGCGTGCGGCTCGCGCGCGATGAAAAAGAGCGTAAGAAGTTTTGGGCGGCGCGCAAAGGAGCTTTCGGTGCGATGGGGCGCATCTCGCCGGACCTGATGCTTCAGGATGCGGTCGTCCCACGCTCAAGGCTTCCCGAAGCGCTCGCTGAGATTTACCGCATCGGCGCGAAGTACCGCCTGCTCCTTGCTAATCTCTTCCACGCGGGCGACGGCAACCTGCACCCTGTCATCTGCTTCGATTCGCGCGATGCGGACGAAGTCATGCGCGTGCGCGAGGCCGGGCGCGAGATTATGGAAGCGTGCGTGCGCGCTGGCGGGACGATCACTGGCGAGCACGGCGTCGGCCTGGATAAGAGCGATTACCTGCCACTCATCTTCTCCGAATATGACATGGACGTGATGCTGCGCGTGCGCGCGGCCTTCGACCCGGCAGGGCTCTGTAACCCAGGCAAGATTATCCCGACGCCCCGCACTTGCAGCGAGGCGAAGGCGGCCACACGCCTCGCCAGCGTAAATCCCTCGCCAAACACTCAAAGGTCTCTACACGTTAGATCGCGGCAGCATCAGGCAAACACGACCGCGCCTCGCTCTCATTCATTCGACGCGGGGCGAGCGCACAGTCTCCTCGCAAACGTTCTTTCCGAAGAGAATCTGTCTCAAGGCAATGGGAACGCGCTGGAGGTTTCGCCCGCCACAGTTGACGAAGCCTGCGAGGTGCTGAGACTGGCGGCGCGGGAGAGATGGGCAGTTGTGCCAGCGGGCGCTGGGACGTGGCTGGAGATGGGCAATGCTTTACGAGACGTAAATCTCTTCATCAGCACAAAGCGCCTGCGCCGCATCGTCGAACATGAGCCAGCCGACCTGGTGGCGACGGCCGAGGCCGGTTTGACTCTGCGAGAGCTGAACACGGAACTCGGCAGCCACAATCAATGGCTGCCGCTGGACCCGCCCGATGATGGAAGCGCGACCATCGGCGGCGTGGTGGCGACCGGAAGTGGCGGGGCGCAAAGGTTCGGCTACGGGATGCCGCGCGCGTCCGTGATAGGAATGCGGGTCGCCCTGGCCGACGGGCGCGTGGTCAAAGCAGGCGGGCGCGTCGTCAAAAACGTCGCGGGCTACGACCTCTGCAAGCTCTTTACCGGAAGTTACGGCACGCTCGGCATCATCCTGGAATTGACCTTTAAGCTGCGCCCTAGACCCCAACGAACCGTCACCATTGCGGCCAGCGCGCCGGAAGCCTCTTCCCTTTTTCGTGCCGGGCGCATGATTCTTGGCGCGCGTCTGCTACCCGTCGCCATCGAGCTAGTCTCGGACAGCGTTGCCGAAAAACTTTCGCTCGCAGACCGGCACGGTCAATCAACTCTGCTCATACGCTATGCGGGGACAATCCCCGCGGTCGAATTTCAGGCCGAGCAGACGCTCAAGCTTCTCCGCGGCGAGGGTATGATTGCACAATGCCGTGTCTTCGAGGATGATGCGGAATACTGGCGAGAGCTGGCCGCACTGCCTCTGGCCGAAGCGAATCAACTAATCTGGCGCGCACAAGTTTGGCCGACTGACCTGCCGGCCTTTTTCGACCTGGCACAGATTAAAGGCCGGCCGAGCGAGCGAGCGCCCGCGTTCTGGCACACCGGCGTGGCGGACGGCCGTTTGCGCTTGATGAGCAATTCGGCGGAAGACGCCCGAAAGTGCGTCGCCTCTCTCAAAGAGCTTCGACAGAGCGTGCAAAGGGCGGGCGGCGCTCTCGTGATCGAACGGGCACCGGATGAAATTAAGAGTTCGCTTGACGCCTGGGGCGATTTCGGCAACAAGGAGCCTTTAATGCTCCGCGTGAAAGAAAAGCTTGACCCGAACAACATGTTCAGCCCCGGCAGATTCGGCACTGGAATTTGAGATGATGAGGAACAAAGTAACTAAGCCGAAAAGAGTTTCACTGATCTTCGTGCTGCTGGCGCTGCTGGCCGCGCCCGGCGCACCTCTGGCACAGCCCGGCGCAGCACGCGCAGCAGCGGCCGCGGGCTGGCGTGAGCCCGTGCGCGCGCCGCACGCGATGGTCGCTTCGACCAGTCGCACGGCATCGCAGATCGGGGTGGACGTGATGAAGCGCGGCGGCAACGCAGTCGATGCGGCGGTCGCCGTCGCCTTCGCCCTGGCCGTCGTTTACCCGGAGGCGGGTAACCTGGGCGGCGGCGGCTTTATGCTGATTCGCTTTCGCGACGGGAGGACGTTTGCGATTGACTACCGCGAGATGGCGCCACTGGCCGCCACGCGCGACCTGTTCCTGAATTCCAGCGGCGAAGTCATCAAGGGCGAAGGCTCGTCCACCGTCGGCTACCGTGCTTCGGGCGTGCCCGGCACGGTCGCGGGCCTTGAGCTGGCGCTCAGGAAATACGGCTCCGGTAAATTCTCCTGGAGGCAGCTCATCGAGCCCGCGCGCAGGCTCGCCCTAAAGGGTTTTGCGCTGAGCTACCGCATCAGTGGCACGCTCAGGGACAATGAGCGAAAGCTTGCGCAATATGAAGACAGCCGTAAGATTTTTCTGAACGGCGGCAAGCAGTTCGAAGAGGGCGACGTGCTGCGCCAGCCTGAGTTGGCACAGACGCTCGCCCGTTTACAGCGCGGTGGGGCGCGCGAGTTTTACAGGGGCCAGACGGCGCGCCTCATCGCTGAAGATATGCGGCGGCACCACGGCCTGATTACGCTCGAAGACCTGGGCCGGTACGCGGCCAAAGAGCGCACCCCGCTGCGCTCCACCTACCGCGGCCACGAAATCATCTCCATGCCCCCGCCGTCCTCCGGCGGCGTCGTGCTGATGGAGATGCTCAACATTCTGGAGGGCTATGACCTGCCCTCCATGAACTCCATGTCGTCGGAGAAGTATCACCTGCTGATTGAGGCCATGCGGCGCGCCTACGCCGACCG
>DATEMM010000036.1:0-3619 GCA_035275605.1 Pyrinomonadaceae bacterium | reverse complement strand
CCAGGTTCTTGAAGGTGTAGCCGCCCCTGATGCCCAGACCGCGCAGCACGCCGAGGTGCGAATCCTTCAGGCCGTCGCTCGTTCTGAAAGAGATGATGACGAGGCCGAGGCTCGTCCCGTCCGCGAGCGAGCCGAGCTGGGACTGTAGCGTCGGGCTCAAGGTCGCGGCGCGCGCCGCGAGGCCGAGGGCCGAGCTGAGAACCAGCGTCATGGTGATGGTGGTTAAAATTCTCTTAATCATATGCTTCCTCCGGTGCCGGGCTGTTCGGGTCTCGAATTTCTCTGATTTCAATTCCGCGCCTGTGCCAGCGGTAAATATCCAGTTAATCAACGATGACAAATTTACGGATTTGCATTGAGAAAAACTTGAGCGAGAGGGAGAGCGGCGAAACCGGCGTTTTTCTAAGGAAAACGAGGGGTTTTGGCGGGGTTCAGACTCTTGAGGAAAACTTGAGGAAGTGCTGATTTCGGATTTGGGATTTCGGATTGCGGATTTAAGAACAGGGCGGCTCGCCTCTGGCCCGTCTTTTCAATCCGCAATCCCAAATCCGCAGTCCGCAATCGGCAACCGGCTCATTGCCAGCGGCTGGCGGCGACCTCGAAGTGGTAGGTCTCGCCGTGGCTCAGGTAGCGGACGCGGTCCTGAAAGCCAGCGGCCTCGACCGCCCGCTTGAAATCTTCGAGCGGCGACTTGAAGACTTCGTAGTCGTTATAGTGGATGGGGATGACCTCGCGCGGGTTGATGATGCGGATGGCTTCCACGCCCTGCTCCGCGTCCATCGTCAGCAGTATTCCCATGATCCTCGTTCCGCCCAGGTGGAAGAGGGCCAGGTCTATTTCGGGATAGCGGCGCGGGATTTCCTGTAGGTCGTCGTGGACGAGCGTGTCGCCCGTGATGTAGAGGCGCAGCGCCGTCTTCTCCCGGTCGGGCTGGAATTCGAGCATGCTGCCCATCACAGGGGGCAGGAGCAGGTCCGTGATTGACGGCCCATGCTTGCCCGGCATGGAAGTGATGCGGACCCTGGCCCCGCCCCTGGAGACCGTCACGGCGTCCCAGGTGTCCAGGGCGAGCGTCTCCGTAAAGCCCTTCTCCTTCAACTCCCCGGCCGCGTGCTCCGTTGTGATGATGGGCAAATCCTTTTGCAGCCTCTCCTCCACCACGTGGTCGAAGTGGTCGCCGTGATAGTGCGAGAGCACGCAGAAATCTAGCGGCGGCAATTCCTCCAGCTCGATGGCAGGATTAGTCAAACGCTCTGAGGTGAGCCCGTAGCCGAGGTGTACGTGGTCGCCCGCGTGCAAAAAGTTCGGGTCGGTGAGAATGGTGAAACCGGCGTAGCGTAAAATCACCGTCGCCGTGCCGACGAAGAAGATTGAGCCGCCGGAAAAATCCGCCCCCGCATCTTCAGCCCCGCCCAACTGAAGTTCAGTATTCTTTGGCACAGTTCCCCTTTCGGTGGGCGTTTAGCGAGATGTGTGACCGCCTCAAACCTGCCCCCGCCCTCTCCGAGCTGCCGAATTGTAATTTGCTTTGAGGACGGCATCTTCGCGCGCCGGAGCGCTCGGGGTCTGTACGCTAGTGGACCAAAACCTGTGTCATTTCCGTTAAGTTTTAATTTGCGCCGCGATGTGGGTCTATCAAATTCGGCAGGTCAGCTCGCGGGAAACTCTGTTTTGAGCGAGCCGAAGCGGAAAGGCTCGTTGATGCGGACGCGCGCCTTGTGGCGTAGCTCCTTCAGGTACGCGGTCAGCTTCGCGCCCTCGCGCTCGGCCAGCAGGCGACGGCGAATCTCAGGCGTCGCCTCCGGGAGCGTTTGCGGGCGTGCGGCCTCGCGCGCCGTGACCTTGATGACGTGGAACCCGTATTCGGTCTGCACGACTGGGCTCACCGTGCCGGGTTTGAGCGCGAAGGCCGCCTCGTCGAAGGCGTGCGTGTGCGAGTTGCGGGTGAAGGTGCCGAGGCTCCCGCCCTGCTCGCGCGACGAGGGGTCCTCGGAATACCGGCGCGCGAGCGCAGCGAAGTCCGCGCCGGCGGCTGCACGCGAGCGCAGGTCTTCGGCCGTCTTGCGCCGGCGCGCCATCTCCTCGCGCACGGCAGAGGCCAGGGCGTCGCCCGTCAGATTCTTCTCGCCCTGGAGCTGTTGCGAAATTAGATTGGGGCGCGCGGCGATGAGGATGTGGGAGGCCGTCACACGCTCCGGCTGCTGAAAAGCCTCCTCGCTTTTGTGCGCGTCGTAATAGTTCTTAACCTCTTCGTCCGTGACCGCGAGGTCCTTGACCAGCTCCGCGCGCAGGAGGTCGCCGTAGATTTCGCTCTTGATGACTTCGCGGTATTCGTCGCGCGTCAGGTGATGCTCGGAGAGGTAGACGTCGTACTTTTGCTCGCCGCCGAATTGCGTGACGGTGCGCTGCTCTGCCTCGGCCAGCTTGTCGGGCGGGATTTTGAGGCCGAGGCGCTCGGCCTCTTGCGTGACCAGCGTCCGGTCAATCAGCTCGGAGACGATGCCTTCGCGCAACTGCTCAATTTTCTGACGCCCCTGCTCGGTCTTGTCGTCGAGCCCCAGCTCCTGGCGCCCGTTCTTCAAATACATCTCGTAAAATTTGGTCTGGATGGGGCGGTCGTTGACGGTGGCGACGACGGGCGGCAGTTGCGCGGTGCCCGCGCCGGACGGCGACGAAGTGCTGGCACAGCCCACGAAGACAAAGCAGAGAGCTAGGGCCAGGGCGGCGCATCGTCCGCAGGCGCTGAGTGGGAAGAGGTTTCGCATAAGAGATTCAAGTCGGACGTGTCGCACTCCGAAACAGAGCGGGTCGGGAGGTTTGAAAGCACTTCGCGGCGAGCCTTCACCCGCCGCCGGAAAAATACCAGAAATAGAGGGCCTGCGCGACGCCGACGACGAATCCTATGACCGCGCCGAAAAGCTCTATCGTCTTCAGGTGCTGCTGCGCGACGGAGAGCACCAGCTCTTCCAATTTCTCCACGGGGTAGCCGGCGACCTTGTCGCGAACTATCCGGCCGATGTCGAATTCGGCGATGGCCGCGGGCAGGCGTTCGCGCGCGGCGGTCGTGATGCGCTCAGTCAGCGCAGCCGACGCGCGCTCAATCGCGCCCTCCGGCACCTGTTCGGAGAGCCGCCCGATGGGCGTGACCAGCAGGCGCTCGACCTGCGAGCTGAGGATGTGGTTGATGGTGCGCGCAGTCTCCTCGCGTGTGAGCACCTGGAGCAGCCCCTTCGAGAGGAAATTTTTGAGGCGCGGCGCGGACTCCGGGTTGAGGTGTTGCAGGAGAGCGCGTAGGGTGTGCGGGCGCAGGCGCTCAAGCGCGTCCGTCAAATAGGCTGAAACGGTCGTCGCCACTTCGGGGCCGCGCGCCATCAAGAGAATGCGCTCCGTGATCTGATCCTTAATCTTCTCCAACTGCTCCGGGGCGATCTGACCGATGATTTCGTTGATCGGACGCGAGAGCACCTCGTCAATCGTCGTGTCGAGGAACCTTTCGGCATCCTGCTCGAAGGCCTCGCCCCGCAGGAACTCTTCGACGCGCCGCGGCAGGGTGTTGTTGACCATCTCGTCAACTTCGTTGTGTATCTTGACGCGCGAGACGAAGATTCTTTTGAAGAAC
>DATEMM010000035.1:0-3923 GCA_035275605.1 Pyrinomonadaceae bacterium | reverse complement strand
AGATACGTCGTCGTCCAGCTCTCGCCCACGCAGGCGGGCGCGCCCGCCTTCCCCAACGTGCTCGCCGCAGCTCCCTCCGTCCTACAGACGAAGCCGAACGTCACGCGGGTTGACCCGCGGATAGAGAACAGCTACAGCGAGCAGGCGAGCTTGCAAATCGAGCGCGAGCTGCCGTGGGACGCTTCCCTGTCCGCGGGCTACATGCACCTGCGCGGGCTGCACATTATCCTCTCAAGGAACGTCAACGTCCCGCGCTTTCCCGCTTCGGCGGGCGTGCCGAACCTGGGGCGGCCGGACCCGGACTTCGGCAACATCTCTCGCTTCGAGAGTTCCGGCGACAGCTACTACGACGCGTTCGTCCTGGCCTTCAACAAGCGCGCGGCGCACTGGGCAGACTTTCGCCTCTCCTACACGTTCTCGAAGACGATTGATGATGCGGGCAATTTCTTCTTCAGTGGGCCGCAGGACAATTTTAATTTGAGGGATGAGCGCGGGCTCTCCGACAACGACCAGCGCCACCGCCTGACCCTGAGCGGCTCAATCGAAGCCCCGCACGCCGAGAAGGCTTCCGGTTTCCGGCGCTCTCTCTCCGGCTTTCAGCTCAGCTACATCTACACTTACGCGTCCCGGCTGCCCTTCAACATCCTGACGGGCAGCGACCGCAACAACGACACGAACTTCAACGACCGGCCGGCGGGCGTGGGTCGCAACACAGGGCGCGGCTTTGATTTCGCCTCGCTGGACCTGCGACTGAGCCGCAAGTTTCGCTTAACGGAGCGCGCCCACCTGGAAACAATCGTCGAAGGATTCAACGTTCTCAACCGCGCGAACCTGCAACTCCCGAACAACACCTACGGGACAGGCGTGACGCCGCTTCCAAGCTTCGGCCGACCGACCGCCGCCGGCGACGCGCGCCAAATTCAACTGGGCTTACGTCTCAGCTTCTGAAAGGAACTTTTTTTAAATGTCTACCAGGAAATTAATGCTTATCGCCTGCGCCGCGCTCTCCGTGCTGCTGGCGGGCTGCGCGCGCGCGACGCGCCAGGCGAATGAGACCGCGGCCGCAAACACTTCGACGCCCGCGGCGGACGAGCGCCCGGCCAGGCCGGTACGCGTTTCCGCCGACGGCACGGACGCTGCCGAGCCGAGTCTCGCGCCCGCCCCGGACAAAACGGTCTATGTCACATGGGTCGAGCACCGCGACAACAAAGAGGCCGATGTCATGCTGGCACACCTCGGTGCTGATGGAGAGATGAAGGGCGCGCCCGTGCGCGTCAACCCGAACGCGGGCGAGGCGACCGCCTGGCGCGGCGACCCGCCAACAATCGCGGTCTCAGCGGAGGGCGCTGTTCACGTCGGCTGGACGGCGCGCGTCGCTTCCGCACAGCACGCCAACCAGCTCTATCTTTCGACCTCGCGCGACGGCGGCCAAACCTTCGAGCCGCCCGTGAAAGTCAACGACGACGGAAAGGCCGTCGAGCACGGCATGCACTCGCTCGCGGTCGGCCCGGATAATCGCGTGTACGTTGTGTGGCTGGACGAAAGAAACGTGGTCAAGCCTCCAACACACTCTATGGAAGGAGGCAAGCAGATGAAGATGGAGCACATGGAAGCCAACCGCGAAGTCTTCATGGCTTCTTCTTCTGACGGCGGGCGCTCCTTTTCTACGAACATCAGAATTGGGCAGGAGGCTTGCCCGTGTTGTAAGACGGCCGTGACGACCGGCAGCGACGGGCACGTCTTCGCCGGTTGGCGGCAGGTCCTGCCTGGCGAGTTTCGCCACATAGCGCTCGCGGCGAGCGCCGACGGAGGTCAGACTTTTTCGTCTCCGAAAATAGTCAGCGACGACCGCTGGATGATCGCGGCCTGTCCAGTCTCCGGCCCGGCCCTGTCCGTCGAAGCGGGCGGCGCACTGCGCGTCGTCTGGTACACGGAAGGAGAGAAGGGCGCGCCAGGGCTCTACTGGGCGGAATCCACGGACATGGGCCAGACCTTTTCCGAGAGCAGGCCCCTGGCCGAAGGCGAGGCGCGCGGCAACCCGATTCTGCTGGCGGGCGGGAAGGGTGCGGCCACCGTCATCTGGGAGAGTAATGAAGGCGCTTCGCCACGCGTGATGTCAGCGCGGCTCGGCGGCGACCGGCCCGATGCTTCCGCCTCGCCGCTGACGACGAGCGGGGAGCTGCCCGCAGCGGCCGCAGCGGGCGGGCAACTCTTCGTCGGCTACATAGCCAAGACGGACGACCGCCGCAGCATCTGGATAGTGCGTGCCAAACCTGCGGCTTAAAAGGCGAAATTAACAGGGATGGACAGAGATTGTCAGGATAAAAGAAATAAGAGCTAATTACCCTGCCTTGTCTTTATCCTGTCTATCCTGTCCATCCCTGTTAATTTCCGCCGTCGCGTTGAGGCGGGCAAACGCTGCCCTCTTGATCCCTCAAGCAAAACTCCGCCGCGCCGTCGTCCACTCCACAGCAGGGCGTACAACGAAACGAGCTCTCGCAGCAGTCAAAGCCACAAAATGACGGTCTCCCACTGGCACAGCACGCCCTTTAGAGCTTTTTGAGGAGGATTTCATGCGTCTCAAACTTTTCACACCGGCTCTCGCGCTCATCGTTCTCGGCTTCGGCCTCAGTGCGCCAACGCGCGGAGCGGAGCGCGGGCGCGAGCTGGCACAACTGGCCGTCTCCGAGAAAACGGCGGAATCCGCCGCAGCCATCAGTGAGTTGCGCGCGATGGGGCCGGCGGGCTTGCAGATTCTTTTCGACACCTACACCCAAGAGATCACCCGCGCGACGAGCGGCCTTACCCTTAATGAGCAGGAGTGGCAGCGGCTCTCCTCTGCGCTCGACAGCGTCAGCCAGCAGCGCAACAGCTACAGCTCCGGCCTCTACTGGTACACGGATTTCGACGAGGCTGTGAAGGCGGCGAAGGCGAGCGGCAAGCCCATTCTCTCTTTGCGCCTGCTGGGCAAGCTCAGCGAAGAGTTCAGTTGTGCCAACAGCCGCTTCTTCCGCGCGGTGCTCTACAGCAACGCGTCTGTCTCGAAATACCTGCGCGAGCATTTCATACTCCACTGGAAATCCGTGCGCCCGGCCCCGCGCGTGACGATTGATTTTGGCGACGGGCGAAAGCTCGAGCGCACGCTGACAGGCAACAGCATCCACTATGTTCTGGACTCCGCGGGCCAGCCTGTGGACGCGCTGCCCGGCCTCTACGGCCCGGCCGCTTTCATGCGCGGGCTCGCTCAGGCGGAAAACCTGACCCGGCAGCTCGCTGCTAAAACTGAGACCGAACGCTGGGAGACGCTCCGCGCTTATCACAACGCTCGCATTCAAGCCATCGCTAACGATTGGGCTTCCGACGTGACGAAGACGGGCGGCAAAGTTCCGGCGGACGTCGTGGCCAGAATCGAGAGAAGGAAAACCAACCCCGGCGCGATTGAGATAGCGCCCGTCGCCATCACCAAGCGGGCCGTCGAGGTTGACATCCTGAAAGCGATCACGGCGGACGCAACGGCGCTCGAAGCGGCCACGGACATCTCCGCCTGGAACAAGATCGCCGGTCTACACACGGCGGACGTTAGGCTGGATAAAGGGAGCGTCGCTTTCATCACGCGCCAGAATCCGAATCTAGGCGCGGACGCGGCCCTGCTTTCGCGCACCCTACAGAATCTGGAGCAGTACATGGCGCTCGACACTGTGCGCAACGAGTACATGCTGCGCACGAAGCTGCACGGGTGGTTCGCGACGGGAAGGGCGATGACGGGCGTTGATAATTTGAACGAGCTGGTCTACGCGCAGCTCTTCCTGACGCCCAGCTCCGACCCTTGGCTCGGGCTCTATTCGCCGGACGTTTATACGGCCCTGGACGGCGGAGGCGTGAGCAAAAACTAACCCGGCCGGGTTAAAAACCGGAAGGGCACG
>DATEMM010000034.1:0-2933 GCA_035275605.1 Pyrinomonadaceae bacterium | reverse complement strand
GTCCGCCTGCTCGACCATCGCGCGGTCGAAGACCAGCCAGAGCAGAACCAGGACCAGCGCGTAGAAGATGAGGTGGGCGATTCCCTGACCCGTCGGGTGCAGGAGGCCGCGCCGCGCACCGCGCACGGAATCATGAACGTCCGCCCGCACTCTTATTCGTCGCTCGGGCTTTAAGAGGAGCAGGAGAGGAGAAGCCAGAAGGGCGGCCGTCAGAACCAGGGCCGTAGAGGTGAATCCCAGTAGAGAAGCGAGGACGAAGCCGAACAGTCCCAGCGCGGCAAACCCTATGCACGCGCCCATGCACAGGCGCGACAAGGGCGGCGCGTCCTCGTCAAACAGATAAGTGACGAGCGCACCGCCCGCAATCGCAACCAATGCCAACGCGAGAGCTAAAATCATAATTTTTGATTTTAGATTTTTGATTTGCGATTGGATCAGGACAAGAACTTTATTTACTTCCTTAATCCTCTTCCAATCAAAAATCTAAAATCGCAAATCAAAAATTTCCCTAGACCGCATCCGACAGGCTGGTGAACGAGAAGTCGCGCACCTTGAGCGCGGGGGCGAGCACAGCGTTGCCCGCGCCGAAACGCTCCGAGCCGGTGATCCTTATCATCGGCGACATCGCCTCGATGTTGTTGAGCATCTTGACGGGCGTTTCGTTGAAGCGGAAATTCTTGATCGCAGACTTGAGCCGTCCCTGCTCGATGAGGAACGTGCCGTCGCGCGTGAGGCCGGTCAGGAGCACCGTCTGCGGGTCCACGAGCCGGATGTACCAGAAACGCGTGACGAGGATGCCGCGCTCCGTGCTCTTAATCATCTCCTCGATGGAGGTCTTGCCCCCGTCCATGATGATGTTGGAGGCGAAAGGGGTAGGCTCCTTGCCCTGCTTCTTGGCCCAGTAGCGGTTGTAGTTCAGATTCTGCACCACGCCGCCGCGGATGTAATCGAGCCGGCGCGTCGGCAGGCCCTGACCGTCGAAGGGCGCGCCCGGCCCCATCGCCAGCTCCGGGTCGGTGTAGATGTTGACCTCGTCGCCGTAGAGCTTTTCACCGAGGCGATTGCCGCCGCCCTTCTTCGAGAGGAACGAGCGGCCCTCGTCGGCCTGCCTGGCCCCGAAAAATCCCATCATGAAAGTGACCAGGTCGCCGACGGCGTTTGGCTCCAGGATGACTGTGTAGTTGCCCGGCTCTATCTGGACGGGGTTGCGCGAAAGCTCTGCCTTCTCGACGGCGCGCGAGCTGACCGCTTTGGCATCTATGTCGCCGATGCGGTGTGAGATGGCCGTCGCCCAGCCCGAGCCGGTCTTGCCCAGGTCGTCCAGCGAGCGCACGGTCGTCGTAAACGACGCGTTGGTGCTCCGGTAATAGCCGAAATTGCCGTTGGTGTTGGCGCGCGAGGCGAACCCGCCCGTGTGGTCGAAGATTCCGGCGGCGACCAGGTTCTTCGCCTTCGCGGGGTCAATGGTCGTGGCGACGGCGCGCGCGCGGATTTGCGCGTCGGCGCGGTAGGTCGCCTCGTCAAAGCCTGCGTCGGTCGGCTTGTACTGCTGCTTTTGCAGGAAGGGCTGCTGCTCCGGGTCTTCGGGCCTGAGCCGCGCTATCTCTTCGGCGGCGCGCACGACCCTCTCCAGCGACTGGTCGTCGAGCGTATTTGTCGTGGCCACGCCGCTTCTCTGGCCAAAGTGGGCGTTGACGGCGAGCGAAAGATTGTCAGTGTCGCCGCTGGTGCTGACCGTGTTGACGCCGAAGCGCGTGTAGGCCGTGCGCCCGCCCTGCAGGGTCGCCTCCAACTCGTCCGCCTTCGAATAGCTCAGAACTTTTTTCAGGATGGCCTCAGCCTCGCTGCTGGAAAGTATCGCCATAATCTCCTTCTCCGTCGCGCATACTTTTTTTGACGCGCTCAGTTCCCTTTTCCCAAATAAGCCTGGTCGGCCAGTTCCCTGGCCCTAAATCTTCCGCCCCGTGTTGATGACGTTGACCTGGCGAAAGCGCGCCGGGGGGCAGCCGTGCGAGACCGCGTTGACCTGGCCCGGCTCGCCCTTGCCGTCGAAATAGGAGCCGCCGAGGCGGTAGTGCTCGCGTGAGCCGACGCCGTCGCAACTGTTCCAGAAGTCGGGCGTGCGCGATTGGTAAGCCACGTCGCGCAGCAGTCCCACCTTCTTCCCGTTCTTGATCTCCCAGAAGACCTGCCCGCCGAACTGGAAGTTGTAGCGCTGCTGGTCAATGGAGAAAGAGCCGTCGCCCTCTATGTAGATTCCGTCCTTCACGTCCGCAATCAGGTCGTCGGCGCTGATGTTGGCCGTGCCCTTCGCGGGTTGCAGGCTGACGTTCGGCATTCTCTGAAACGCGACGGAGCCCCAGGAGTCCGCGTAGGCCGCCCCATGCGAGTGCTTGAGGCCGATTATCCCTGCGTTGTCGCGCACGGTCTGATAGCTGACGAGCACGCCGTCCTTGAGGATGTCCCACTCGGTGGTCTTGACACCGTCGTCGTCCCAGCCGCAGGTCGCCAGGCCGCCCGGCTGAACCTTGTCGCCCTTGATGCTGACGAACTTCGAGCCGTACTGGAATTTCCCAAGCTTCTCGCGCGTGGCGAAAGAGGTGCCCGCGAAGTTCGCTTCGTAGCCGAGCACGCGGTCCAGCTCCGTCGGGTGCCCAATGGATTCGTGGATGGTCAGCCAGAGGTGCGTCGGGTGGAGCACGAGGTCTTTGCGGCCCGGCTCCACAGGCTTCGCCGTGTGCTTCTGAATCGCCTGCTCGGCGGCGCTCGGGACTTCGCCCAGGAGGTCGTACTCGGCTATGACCTCGTAGCCCTTGCCGGCCGGCGTCCCCAGACTGTTGCGCTGCTCGAAGCGCCCGGTCTTGGTGTCCACGGACGTGACCGTAAAGCTCGGCCAGGAGCGAATCAAGGTCTGCTCTATGTAGGAGCCCTCG
>DATEMM010000033.1:0-3387 GCA_035275605.1 Pyrinomonadaceae bacterium | reverse complement strand
CTGGGCGAGAGAATCGAGCGGCTGACGCTCGCCGACCAGAACGGCGCGGACGTGCCGGTCAGGAAGCTAGCGCCCGGAGAGTATGAGGCAGCGAGCCCGGCAACGCGATTCGTGTACGAGATGAAATTGGATGCGCCCGTGTTTGACACGGATGCGGCGCACATCTCTTGGCTGACCAACGAGCGCGGGTTTTTGCTGCCAGACGATCTGCTGCCGCTCATCGCAGGCGGAAACGGCGCGGAGAAGATGAGCGCGAGGTTGAGCTTTGCGCTCCCTGAAGGGTGGACAATCGCTTCGAGCGTGAATAAGGGTATTGACGGGCAGTTCCAAATCGCGGACACGGAAAGGGCTGTCTTTTTCGCGGGGCAGAATTTACGTGAGAAGCGCCAGCGCGCAGGCTCCCTGGAATTCTCTTTCGTCACGACGGGCGAATGGGCGTTCTCGGACGAAGAGGCCGCCGACCTGGCTTCAAAAATCTTAAAAGAGCACGCTGGCACATTCGGCGGCACCCCGCAAAATCGTGCGATGATTGTGCTCGCGCCGTTCCCGCGGGCCGTCGCCGCTGACCATTGGAGCGCAGAGACGCGAGGCGAAACCGTCACGCTCCTTTCGGGAAAGTACCCGTCAAAGACAGCCGCGCTCGCGCAGTTGGTCTTTCCGCTGGCCCATGAATTGTTTCACCTCTGGGTGCCAAACGCCCTGGCGCTTGACGGGAATTACGACTGGTTTTATGAAGGCTTCACGCTCTACCAGGCTTTGCGCGTCGCCGTCCACCTGGAGCTTTTGACCTTCCAGGATTATCTGAACGCGCTCGGCCGAGCCTTCGACGCGTACCATGCAGCGCAGGGGCGCGAGCAACTATCCCTGCTCGAAGCGTCGAAGCGTCGTTGGACGCTACAGCCCGCTCTCGTTTATAACAAGGGGATGCTGATCGCGTTCCTCTATGACCTGAACTTGAGGCAGAGGACGAAGGGGAAGCGCTCTCTGGACGACGCGTACCGCGAGCTGTTCCGGCTTTACGGAGCGTCTCAGGCGCGGGTGGACGGCAACCAGGCCGCGCTCGCGGCGCTAAACGGAACTGCCGAAATGCAAGAATTGACGCGGCGTTACGTCGAGACGGCGAGCCCGATTGAGCTCTCAATGGCAATCGCCCCGTTCGGCTTGAGGGTCGAGACCTTTGGCTCGCGGACGAGAATCCTTGTGGCCGAACAGTTGAGCGGCGCTCAGCGCGATTTGTTGCGCAAATTCGGTTACAATGAAAACCTCTATGGCACACACGGGAGACGCGCTCCCGCACGCAATTAATTTATAGAGTGAGACAGATTCAGCAGACAATGAAGGACCCTAGAATTCTACTGGTTTGCGCCCTGGCGTCCTTGGTGATCGGGTGCGGCACGCTCGCCGGCATCAAGACAGACACCGGCGTGGTGATCGCGCGCCGGGCACAGATACGCAGCTCCGTGGCAGTGGTCGCAGCCGACTTGATGGAGGTCAGCCGCGGCGACGTGATTGACATCCTGGATTCTGACACGGCGGAGAACGGCGAGAAGTGGCTGCTCGTCCGCGCGCACGACACGGACAACACAGAAGGTTGGATAGAGGCGCGCAACGTCATGCCGCAGGACGTGCTGGACAAGGCGCGCAAGCTCGGGGACGAAGATAAAGAGATTCCGCCACAGGCGAGCGGCCAGCTACGCGCCAGCAGCAACCTGCGCCTGACGCCCGACCGCAGCATCAAGGATAACATCCTGATGAAGCTCGAAAGCGGGTCGAGTTTCGAGATCGTCGGGTGGAAGCGCGTGCTCAAGCCGAAGGAGACAGAGGCGACGGAATCCGACGACGCGCCGAAGGCCGGCAGCGTGCAGCAGAATTCCGGCAAGGGCGTGAAGGATGCAGACGCCGAGAAAGAGCCCGAAGAGGCTTACGAGCTCTGGTACAAGGTCAGGCTCTCGCCGATTGTTTCCCCCGCCCCGGCCGGGTGGGTTTACGGCAAGCAGGTCGAGTTGAGCGTGCCGAGCGACATCATCTTTTACCGGACCGGGCGCGAGTTCGTCGCCTGGCGAAGATTAGATGACGACACTGTGAACGCCACCAACGCGGCGAAGAACAAGGACGCCGCGAAAGAGGAGAAGCCGGGAAGCTGGGTCATCCTGGAGAAGAGCAGCTCGAACGAGCCGCGCGGGCCGGACGAGCCGGACTTTGACAGGATTTACGTGCTCGGCTATGACAAATACAGGCAGGAGCATTACACCGCTTACCGCAGCCCGGACGTGAAGGGGTATCTCCCGCTGCGCGTAGAGGGCCAGGGCGAGAGCAAGACTTTTTCCGTGAGGATAGCGGGCGACGACGGGCAGCCGAAAGAGGCCAAGTACAGCGTCTACAAAGACGACCGCGGCATCTTGAAAGTCTCTTCGCCGTCTGACGCGCAAAGGGACAGAAAGAGAAAGTAAGTGGGGACGGCAGGCTCAGAGAGATTAAATTAGAAACTCGAATAGGATGGAGAAGATGAATAATCAGGAAGATTTCTTTGACGATATTATCAGCGACGAGGCTGAGACAGAGGTGGACGAGTTCGAGGGCTACGAAGAGCTGGAAGAGGAAGACGACGACGAGGACGCGGAGGTGCGGACCGTGCTGCTGGCGAAGAACGACATGCTGGCGCTGCTCGGCATGAAAACGTCCGCGGAGCAGAGCGTCATCGTCCGCGTTGACCCGCGACAGTCGATTCCAGCAGCCCAGCGTTACGACGACGCCGCGGCCGCCGCGAAGTGGTTCAACCGCAGCCTCGCGACGAGCAGGAAAAACGGCTGGGAAGTAATCTTCGACGGCGAACCTCTGTTCGGCTGACATTGTTGGCCCGCGCATCCAATTTCACCCGCCGCTCATCATAGTCTCGCCAAGACTAAATAAGACGAGGGTGAGGATTGCTTTAGATGGGAACAATCAAGGGCCATACTCTGGAGAACGGGCTGAACATGAAACGTGAAACCAAGCGCCTGTTAAGCGGCCTGGCGGTGGCCGCGGGAACGTTCGGCACTGCCCACCTGCTCAGAAAGAGGACGAAGAAGAAGAAAGATGATGGCGAAGAAAACCGCTGGGCTCGCCCCGGAATGCTCGTCACTTTCCGCGCAGAGTTGATGCCGGGCCGCGACACTTCCGAGAGGACCTATCGCGTCAAGACGCTTCTGCCGAGCGACCGCGTTCTACTGGACGGGGTTTCGGGCGAGCACGCGAAAAACGAGTTCATGCAGGTGCGTTAAATTAGAAATAGCCGCTGAAGCCAAATTAATACCCTACCGAAAAGCGAAAGCCCCGTTCAAACGAGCGGGGCTTTCGCCGTCTGTCCTAAATCGATTACATAACATAATCTGAGGGAAGCCGACCAAA
>DATEMM010000032.1:0-8339 GCA_035275605.1 Pyrinomonadaceae bacterium | reverse complement strand
TGCTTATACAGAGCAAATCCGCGCCGCCTTTTAGCTATCAATCTTCCCTTTTTCAGCCCACCTGCCTGAGCGTAATCTTCTCTTGGGTCACGTTCGCCTTACGCTCCGAGGTCAGCTTCTCCAGCTCTTCTATGTGAATCTGCTCGCTGGCGATTCGCTCTTCGAGCATAAAGCGCGTCGGGCGCTCTCTTTCACCGCAGGATTCCCAGGCCGCCATGTAGGCCTCCATCGCCTCGCGCTCAAGCGCCAAATCCTGCCGCAGCATCTCGGCCAGAGTCGTTGACTGGCGGATCACGCCGGGCTCGACCGTCGGGACCCCGCCGAGCGCGACTATCTTGTCGCCTAAGGTCTTGGCGTGCCCGTGCGACTCCTCGCTCTGGTCACGGAAGAACGAGCGGTAAACTTCCCTCTCCGGCCCCGTCACCAGGAAACTGTGCTGCATGTACTGTATGACGGAAGCCAGTTCCAGACTCAACGCCCGGTTCAGGTTATCAACTAGGTTCTGCTCAGCCATTGACTGCCCCTCCTGCCAAATCTTTAGAACTCCTGCCTGACTTGGCCGGATGATACGGCCCCGGCGCACCGCCCGTCAACACTAAACTTAAATATTTCAACAATTAACTTTGAAATTCGATTTCAGTTCCGCTCCCGGCCAGAGGTTCCCTCGAGTGTGCCGAGGTAATCCGCGAAGAGGGCGTGGTCGCTCACCTTCGTGATCTCTGCCCCGATCAGGTAGCCCTCCGTGAAAACGTTTTCGCCAGAGTTTTCATCGAGCCGCTTATAGTGTACGGGACGCGCGGTTATTTTGACCGCGCCTTTAGGGAGGAAAAGCTCTATCTGCATCTTGCTGCTCTCGCCCTTCAGGTAGCGCTCGTCAATCTCGACGATTGGCACAACGAGCGCCAGCCCGATCTCGCTGATGTCTTTTGTGTGGCCGACGAGATGCAGTCTCCCGGAGCGGGAGGCGGAAGTCTCTTCCGAGAGGACGACGGTGAAGAGCAGGCGCGCTTTCAGTTGTGCCTTAAAGCGCGGGGACCTGCGGCGGTTGGCTGATTTCATAGAGACCCGCTCTCGTCAATTCACTAATGCTTCAGGGCCTGTCAGCAAACGGGTGAGCGTCAGGTTTTTATGTCACGGCTCCCCCATCCACGATGACAATCTCGCCGTTCATGTAGCTGTTTCGTGGGCTGACCATGAAGGCTGCGAACTCTGCCAACTCTTCCGGGCGGCCCAGACGCCCCTGCGGGACCCAGGAGTCGTGCATCGCCAGCAGGTGGTCCGGCAGCGTGTGTGCCAGGTCCGTGTCAAAGATTCCGGCGGCGATGGCGTTGACCGAGACGCCGAAGTTGCTGGCCTCGCGCGACAGGCACTTGGTGAACCCGATCATGGCTGCCTTAGAGGTCGCGTAATGCACGGCAGTCGGGAGCGCGCGAATGGCCCCGATGGAGGTGATGTTGAGGATGGTGCCCTTCTGCTGGCGAATCATCTGCTTGTAGATGGGCTTAGTCACGGCGAAGAGCCCATTGACGTTCGTGTTGATGACTTCGTCCCAGGCCCTGTCGGTCGTCGTGGCGAAGTTGTTGCTCCGGTTAATCGCGGCGTTGTTGACCAGTATGTCAATCCCGCCCCAGGACTCTACCAGCTCGCGCGTTATCTTCTTAAAACCCACGCGGTCTGTGACGGAAATCTTGTAGGAGAGCGCCCGACGATTGTGCGCCATGATTTTACCGCGAATGATTTCGGCCAGGTCGTCGCGCGTGTTGTAGTTGAAGGCGACGTCCGCGCCTTCGCGCGCGAAGACTTCGCAGATAGCGGCGCCGATGCCGCGCGTGCCGCCCGTCACAAAGGCACGCTTTCCTTCGAGCAGAAGACTCACCTTTTTCCGGTCTCCAAAAAGGCCCGCCTCCGCCCTGCGGGATGCGGGCCGTGATGTTAAGTCTGGTGCGTTATCGCAAGTAGGTAGATTAAACCCGAATCAAGGTGGAACGTCAACGAGGGCGCGCTCTGCTCAAATGGTTCCGGCGTCAACGAGGACCGGCTCCTCGCGCGCCATGACCGGCTGCGGAATCAGTGAGGTGATCTCTTCGACTATCTTGCGGGTGGAATTGGGAATCGAGAGCCCGACCGCAGCGGCGCGCATCGCAGCGTAGTGGCGTGAGTCGTCTATCATCCGGCGGACGACGGGGACGATGTCCGCCGCGCGATTGAGGAGGACGCCCGCGCCGCGCTTTTCGATGAGATGAGCGGCCCCTGCTTCCTGTGGCATAGGCTCCGTCGTCGCGTCCGCGATGATCGGCACGCGGCAGGCGAAGGCCTCGAAGGTTGTCAGCCCGCCAAGCTTCGAGATCATCACGTTGGCGGCGCTCATCAACTGCTCAATGTTCTCGGAGTACCCGATGACCTTAATCTGGAATTTAGCTTTGGCCGCGACGCGCTCGGCGTCCGCGCGCAGCTCTTCGTTTCGCCCGGCAAGGAAGATGGCCTGAACGTCCAGGTCGCTGCTCGCGAACTCGCGATAGATGCGCGGGATGTTTCCGCCCCCGGCCCAGCCCGCGTTGACGAACACAGTGAACTTGTGGGGGTCCAGGTTGAGCGCGGTGCGAGCGGCGCGGGCCGCCTGCTCGTCCGAGAATTGAAATTTCGGATGAACGGGCATCCCGGAAATCTTGATGCGCTCGGGCGCAACGCCGTAATCAATCAACTGCTGGCGCGCTTCTTCGCTCGCGACCAGGTACAGGCGCACGTCGTCGCAGGCCCAGCCCTTCCAGAAGCCGTAGCAGGGGTCAGTGACGACGGTGATGAGCGGGATGCGGTCGGCCAGGCCCAGTTCCTTGAGGACGCGTGCGATGGCGTGCTGGGTCAGAGGGTGCACGCTGACGACGACGTGCGGGCACCAGCGCTCAAAGAGGTCGCGCGCGTAGCCGACCGTGCGGTTGTAGAAGAACTCGCGAGTTTCGGGACGGAAGCGATTGACGGCCCAGTAGAGGTATTTCATCCAGTGCTGCTTATTACGCAGCATCCAGTTGTAGAGCCTGACCAGTTTCTCTGTCACGCGGTGCGACTCTTCTATGGCGCGCACGACGCGGACGGCGTATGACTCGCCCTGGAAAAACTTCTGCACCCCGGCGACGATAGCGGCCGCGGCCGAGCGGTGCCCGCCGCCCGTGTCCGACGAGATGATCAGGATTTTCGGAACTCTTTCTCGAAACATATTTGCAGCCCCTGGCGACTGACGCCAAATCACTCTTCGTTAGCCTGTCGCGCCAACCCCATACAAATAAAGCTCCGCAAAATTATCGTCCTCAACCGGCATTACTTCTGTTATCTCCCCCGCCATCTCTTCCAGCTCGTCAACAGGTGTCCCGGTAATCATTCTCTCAACCAGTCCACTCCCGCGCGGCGAATAGTAGCTTTTGATATGACCTTCTACTACCTTTCCCCTGTAGAAGTCCTCAAACGGCACCCAGGCGGGGTTCCACCCAACTTTAAATCTTGTCTCGGGCCATTTATGGAAAGTGCCTTTCAGGTCAAGGCCCAATTTCAGGGCATGCTTTAGAAAATCCGTGCTGTGCCCTCCATCCTCCTCCACAAGTCCGTACTCTTCATAACAGAAGAGATGTAAAGCCTCATGTTCGAGCGTATCTAGAAGCACGACCCAAGCGTTGCATAAAGTTTCTTCTTCACAACCGCACATCTTACGAATGTGCTGCGCCTTAGGCAGAACGGTCTGGTATATAAATGAGCCGTGACCCGAAGCCTCTGTCTTTAATAGCTCATCGAGCAGCTTGCAGGATATTTGAATGACTCTGACCGCTTCCTGCCCATTATTATTGACATCAAACCTGCCCAAATCGCCAGCTATAGTTTCCGGCTCAACGAGATGAAGCTCAAAGTCTGGAGTTGAGGCGTCACTGCGGAGAGAAGGTAGCTGCCTGTGGATTCGCAGGTATAACACGTCGGCGACCCGCTTCAGCCAATCCTCAATCTCATGTACCTCGTGCTCCATAGCCCCTCCCTTAGAGGCTTACCGTCACACCGTCACCCTGAGCCTCCTGTTCCTCTAATCCTTTGCGCGCTTTCTTCATCTCGCGCTCGAGTTTCTTAATCTGAATCAGGTGCTTCGGGTTGAACGGCAAGCTCGGATAATAGCTGTTCGATTCGTGCGTGCAGAAACAGCCGTCGGCGGCCTTTCGTCGCCGCTCCTTCATGGCCGGGGAGAGCCATAGCTTCTGGAAGTTCCAGTCGTAATCGCGCAGGTTCCCGACGGGCTCCAGGTTCTCGCAGGAGGAGACAGTGCCCTCGTCGTAGATGACGCCGCCGGCCGTCCCGGCATAGCAGGTCATCTGCGCCTTCTGCTTTTCCTGCGTCCTGGCGATCAGGCCGTGCATGTAAATGTCTATCGCGGCCTTGAAAAATCCTGCGTCGCCTCCATAGTTGTTCTTAATCGCCGCGTGGCGCGAGTCGTCGTCAATCATCTGTGCCAGGCGACTGTAGCGCGCGTGGTCGATCTCCAATTCTTTGGGATCGGCCGAGGGGGGGCGTATGTAGTTAAAGTTGACCTTGTCGGGTTTCAGCTCGTGCTTGAGAAAGTCGTACCACTCGAAGATCGTGTCCTGGTTCGAGTTCATGAAACAGGTGCAGGTCTGGACGTCCAGGCGCGGGTACTCTTTCTTGATCTGCTGAAGCTGGCGCGCAGTATCAATTGCTATGTCCCAGGAGCCTGACTTCTGGCGAATCTTCTCATGTTGCTCTTTCAAGCCATCGATGCCGAGCGCGACCGTGACGTTAAGGTCCGGGCATTCTTCAAGGATGCGCGTCACGTCCGGCAGGATGCGCTTCTGAATCTGCCCGTTCGACATCAGGTAGATGGATTCGAGCTTGTTGTTTCGGTAGAAAGCGCTGGCGATTTCCGGCAGGTCCTTGCGCGTGAAGGGCTCGCCCCCGGCGAGAATCAACACGCCCAGGTTCCCGCCCAAAGTCTCGGAAATGCGCTCAATCTCTTCCGTCTTCATCTGCAACTTCTTGCGCGGGCGGTCGTCCAGCTCGTCCGTGAAGAAGCAGTGCGTGCACCGCATGTCGCAAACGGAAGTCACCAGGATATTGAGCAACACAGGCGAAAACGGCTGCCCGAAGGCCAGCCGCGCATAGCGTTTTAAAAGCTCTCTAGTCGTATAGTCCATCTTTATTCCAAACGATTCCCGCGCCCGCCAAGGTTAGATGCACACGGTGGCGAATTTCTCACGGAAATCAAACTTAACAGATACGGTATTTGTCTGACCATGTCAAACTTAGGAGGGGGCGTTTTTCCAGGGAGGCCCTGTGTCTGAAGGGAGGCGGGCTCTAAATGATCATTAAAGTTTCCAGGTATTAGCCGTATAAGGGCAGGATTCTTCTCCTTCTCCAAATCTCGTGCACATCAAGGATGATGGCAAAGGCTTCAGGATCGAAGGTGAAAGGGGTTCCCTCGCCCAGCCGACAGAAATCTTTCACTTCCGCGAATTTTTTCCGGCCCTCTTCACACGCTTGCTGGAAAGTGGCGGTTGAGACAAGCGTCGTCTCTAAAAAATCCCACTCTACTTGAGACCCTCTTATAGTCTTCCACCCAACCAGAGCGTGCCCACGCATTAGAAGGATCGCTGGCTCCAGGTCGCACGTCGAGAGCAGACTGGCGAACAGGACCACGCCATCAAGACAATTCGCCACATTAGATTCAAGGGTGTCTTCAGGGAATTGGACGCGCTGGACGTAGTCAGTCTCCTCCTGATGGTAGACAAGCACCTGATTGTGATAGTTAAGCTTGCGCTCCTGTAAGGCCCTGTAAATCCCCTCGACTTGCGCCTGGATGAGCGGCCGCCCGGCCTCTCCTTCTGGCGCTGGCCTGCCGATGCGCGGCTCGAACTCCCTGGCCCGCTGGATAATCTCCCATAGCCGCTCCCCTCTAGGCTTGACCCAAGCCGTTATCAACCAGGTAAAGTCGATCCAGGTTTTCTCATTTGGATTAAATCTGGTGAAGATGAAGTTGTTCACCGGCAGAAGCAACACCCTTTTCGGAATGTTATAGATGACCTTGCGATGGCTGCCCATATCTAATTCAGCCCGACATGTGATCTGCGTTCTGGCACCCTCGTTTCTGAGAATTGCTATTTTTTCCGGGTGGAAAGTGACGGGCAGAGTTTCATAGTGCTCCGTTTTCGGGGGCACTGAAACCATTTGCTCGGTTTTCTGCGAGTAATCCACAATCTGGCACGAGAGGTAAACGTCCCAGGTCGTTTCTGTATGATTGACAATCTTGAAGGTCAACAGGTCTGCGTACTTCAAATCGGCGATGTAGAGGGCGGTCGGCAGAACCTCGAAAGGGATGTCCGCGAAGACCTGAACCGTGGCGGTCGGCGGTCCCCCAACTCTGACAGTCTCCCCGGAGGCAGATTTATAGGGTGGAGACGTTATAGGTTCTGACTGAGACGACTTGGATTGCTGTTTAATGAAATCGCTAAATAGGGTGGAGAAGATTTTGAAGCCCGTTTGGTGTTTGGTGAGGTAGCCTTCTTTCCCCAGGTTAAAGCAGCAGCTCGGCTCTATCTCCTCCCCGGCGGCTAGCTTACGCAATGTAGTGCGGTCCTCCTGATTACAGCGCTCCCAAATCTGCGAAAAAGGCCCTATCAGCGCGCTGGCCAAGATCTGCTCGAACTCCCGCCGCTCGGCGTCGAGCTTGGGGCGTCCGTACTGTAAATAGCGGTCGCGCGCCAGTTCGAGGAAGAAAGGCGAGCCGCCGCCCAGGTCTTGAAGATACTGCTTCTCATCCGGCGCGAGGGGGCAGTCGCCACCGTGAAGCCAGCATAAGAAATCCGCTGCCTCTTGCTTGGTGAACGGGTCCAGGACCTGTATCCCGAAGTAGTTGAAATAACTCCGCCGGTCATGCTCGTCCACTTCGGAATGGAGTGAGGCGTCCATCGGATGAACAATTGAAGATGCCAGGACGATGATTTTGCCCTGATTGTTCATCCCCCGCAGAAACTGAAAGAGATCGGGGCCGAGCCCCTTCTCCTTGATGAGCAGGTTGAACTCGTCAATGATGAGAATGATGCGCTTGTTCTTGTCGTGCAGAATATCAATAATGTCCACCAGCATGTAACTCATCAGCTCCTGGGCCTGGTTAATCAGGACTTGGATCTTGCCGGAGACATCAATCAAGACTCCCAGCTCTTCCTGCTTCTCCTTGAGCGCGCTGATCGCATTTTTCGTATCCCTCACGGCGTCATGTAAGAGCGGGTTGTTTGAAATTGACAAGACTTTCAACGCTTCTTCGTTTTGACGAATGTCTGCCTGCCAGGAATCTTTTTCCTTACTCTGTTCGTCAATCCAGTCGTTGATCTGCCCTAGAAGCTGACTCAGGAAGAAGCGCAGAAACACATCGTCCGAGAGCGCCCGGCCCCTGGCGAACACGTCAAGGATGTCAAGGTCCACCTTGCAAAACAGGCTCTCCCGCCCGGAGGTGGGCCTTGAGCTGATGTGATTGAGCAAGTACGTTTTTCCGACCTTGTGCGTCCCGATGATAATGTGGCTATTGCCGGGCGCACTCAGGCACTCGCGGTCAATAGCTTTCACTATGTCTTCACGGTCGAAGATTGCGACTTGATTCATCATTAGCTTGATCTCCCCCTGATAATATTACCTACTGTGGCGATGAATTGATTCAGCGGCGAAGGACTCATAAACAGGCGCTCGAAGACTTCAGAGAAGATGCGTGTGCGTCCCTGCGACTGGATCAGGATTCCCTTCTCCAGCAGCGAGTCCCTGGCGCTCTCATCTTCCATATAGCGGTTCCGGATCCAGAAGCGCAGCGCCTCCTGCTCGTAGTTCTGCATGCGCGTGATCATGTACTCAAAGTGTGGCTTGGCCTCGAAGGTGAAATTCTTTTCGAGCTGTTGTCTGGCCTCTTCTAACGGGACTTCCGCCCGCTTGAGCTTAAACATGTGATAGCAGGCAATCTGTAAAAAGAAGGGGAAGAACCCCGCCAGTTTGAGGATCAGTTTTTCCTCCTCATCCGTAAAAAAGACTCCCCGCCTGGCAGAAGGCATGCGGATGAGATCTTTCGCCTCGTCCTCCTGAAACGGCCCGACGTAAACGATGCCGAAAATATTTAGAAAGGCCGAGCCGGTTTTGGTGTCTTCCGCGAGATGATCTATTGAGCCCTCGCGGGAGGCGACGACGAATGAGACGCAGTAACTCGCCGCCATCGAGCGGAAGATGCTGAAGAGTTCTCTTGGTATTTGCTCGTTATAGACGAGCACGTCGAACTCATCCAGCAGAATGACTAATCGGTGGCCCCGGCGCTGCAA
>DATEMM010000031.1:0-11461 GCA_035275605.1 Pyrinomonadaceae bacterium | reverse complement strand
AACCCGCGCGCGCCCGTCTGTTCGTGCGGCGCGCGGCGCGCGGTTGAAATCCTGACGCGCCGTCCCATCGTGCCGGGCGAGGAAGAAGTGTCGGAAAACCCGCGCGCCCGCAGCGCCAAGCTGCGAGCCTGTCGCAAACTCTGAACAGCGCCGGCCGCTATCGGCGCCGTTTGAAACCGAATACCTTTCAAATTTCATGCTTTTAGACTGAGAGGCCCGAGACCCTTGATGAGAAGATTACCCCCGAGCCGAAAGAACTTTACAGTGCACCGCGAGCGCGACATGCGCGCTCTCGTGCGCCTGTCACTGTTGCTCGCGTGCGGACTCGTTCTCGCGGGCGGTTTCGTCTACGCGGCGGGGCAGCATTTCGCCGCGGTGCAGTACGGTTACAAGAGCGAGGCGCTGCGCCGCGAGCAGGCTGAGCTTCTGGAAGAGCAGCGACGCCTGATGCTTGAGCGCGAGTTGGCCACGACGCCGGAGCAGTTGGGAATGGCGGCGCGCGAAATCGGAATGCAGCCCATCCAGCCCGCGCAGATTAACCCGGCGCACAATCTGGAAAGCCGCCAGACGCGCTCGGCCCAGGCATTCGTCAACCCGTCCGCCACGCTCAGCCGTTGACGTGACAAACGCAGGCACTCTCCCCCTCGTGGCGATAACGGAAATTTTTGGCAGCTCCATGAGCCCAAGCGCGAAGAGGTAGAAAGCCGAGGGCCTCCGCGCATGAACCGGAAAGAAGACAAGCAGGAGATATGCGCGGACGCCTTGCAGCCTCAGCGAAAGCTCGCCCGGATAATTCACGCACACGCGCGCTCGTCGTGGCGTGCTTTCTCTGCTTCTGGATGCTCGCCATCGGCGTTCGCCTCATCTACCTACAGACTTCGCAGCACGAGTGGCTGCTGACGCGTGCCCGCACGCAGCAGCAGGACGCCGTCCAGACGAGCCCGATTCGCGGCCTCGTCCTGGACCGTCACGGGCGGGAGCTGGCGCGCAGCATCGACACGGAATCCTTCTGGGCCGTCCCGCGAGAAATCCAGAACGTTGAAGAGGTCTCGGCCAGACTCGCACCTCTCGTCGAGCTGGATGCCGGTGTGCTCACCGCGCGCTTAAAAGATGCGCAGAGCGCGAACCGGAAGTTCGCCTGGATCGCGCGTAAGCTCGACGCCGAGCGCGCCGAAAAGGTTCACGCGCTCAATCTGGAAGGCGTCTACTCGCTCAAGGAGCCGAAGCGCCATTATCCGAACGGCCAATTGGCCTCCCACGTCCTCGGCTTCGTCGGGCTGGACGAAGTGGGCCTGGCCGGCATTGAGCGGGCTTACGACGAGGAGATACGCGGCGAGGCCGGCCGGATTACCGTCGAAACGGACGCGCACGGGCGGCCCTACGGCAGTTTTGAGGTGCAGGCGCGGCGCGGCGAGACGGTCGTGCTGACGATTGACCGCCTCATCCAGTACAAGACCGAGCAGGCTCTGCTCGCAGCGGTCGAAAGGTCGCACGCCAAGTCTGGCACAGCTATCGTGCTCGACCCGCACACGGGCGAAATCCTGGCGCTGGCCAGCGCTCCCACTTTCGACCCGAACGACCCGCGCGCAGCGGGCGAGGAGGCGCGCGTCAATCAGGCGCTCCAGAACATTTACGAGCCAGGCTCGACTTTCAAGATCATCGCCTACTCGGCCGCCATCGAAAAGGGGCTGGCGAAGCCGGACGACCGCATCGATTGCCAGATGGGGGCAATCACGGTCGCGGGCCGCGTCGTTCACGACCACCACGCGTTCGGCACGTTGACTTTGACCGAAGCCTTGGCGAAGTCCAGCAACGTGGCGGCGATTAAGTTGGGGCTGCGCGTCGGCAACGAGACGATGTACGACTACATGACGCGCTTCGGCTTCGGCTGCAAGACGGGCGTCGAGCTACAGGGCGAGACCGACGGGATATTGCGTAAGGTTAAGAACTGGCAGCCGTCCTCCATAGGCTCTCTGGCCATCGGCCAGGAGATCGGCGTGACGCCTCTGCAAATGGCCGCGGCCTTCGGCACGCTCGCCAACGATGGCCTGCGCCTGAGCCCGCACCTGGTGCGCGAGGTCCGCGCCAGCGATGGCACAATCGTTTACACCGCCGCGCCGGAAGAGCGCAGAGTCATCAGCCGCGAGACGGCGCAGACCCTGCGCGGAATGCTTGAAGAAGTGACTGTCAACGGCACGGCCAAGCAGGCACAACTGGACGGTTACACGGCCGCAGGCAAAACCGGCACGGCGCAGAAGATTGACCCGAAGACTCGCGCCTACTCGAAGACAAAATTCATCGGCTCGTTCGTTGGCTTCGCGCCCGTGGAGAATCCGGCGGTCGTCATCATCGTGGTCATTGACGAACCCGTCGGCGGCTATCACGGCGGCGAAGTGGCCGCGCCTGTCTTCCGCGAGATAGCCGAGCAGGTGTTGCCCTCGCTCGACGTTATGCCGGACACAAAGCTCAAGTCGGTTCCCCCGCAGGGTCTGCTCGCGCAGCTATCGCTTAACCCCGAAGCGTTGGCCCGCGTGCGTGAGGCGCAGGAACGCGCCAGGGCGGAGCGCGACGCGACCCTGCCAAAGGTCATGGAAAGCGACGGGCGAGTCGGGATGAGTCAGGTGATTTACGCTGCGGCGACGAAGCGCGGCGCGCTGATGCCGGACCTGCGCGGGCAGAGCGTGCGCGACGCGGCGCGCGTCTGCGAACAGTTGGGTCTACAGCTAGAGGCGCGAGGCGAAGGCCGCGCGCTGCGTCAAAATCCGGCGGCGGGCGCGGAAGTCGAGAGCGGCCAGATTGTTCGGATCGATTTCGGGAGAAGCGAGTGAGACGAGGGTGAAGCATGACGGATGAGGGGCCGCCGTCATTGTGGGCCTTCATCCTTCCCCTTCATCGTTCATCCTTGAATTCTATGGCACTGCGACACGCAACGAGCGGCGGGCAACAGTCGAGCGCAACGAAAGAGAGAATCAGCGCCTGCCGCAAGCGCCTGCGCCAAACGCGCGCGACGCAAAGGGCTCTGAGAATAGAGCAGGACGAGGCGGTCGTGGCCGCCAATACGCTCCTGGCGCTGGTTTCAAGAAGCGTCGATCCAGGCGGTTCCGAAGAGATTTTTGAAGAGGCGGGAGCGACCCGCCTGGGGACGACGCCCCGACTTGCACCCGAGGTTGACCGCCGCCTGAGGCTACGCGCAAGATGATACCTGGTAGCAGATTCTTGCGGGAAGAGGTCTCTGAGGCAGCGTGAACATAGGGACGGCAGCGGATTTGATGGGCGCTCAGGCAAGGCAATTGAGCGCCGAGTTGTTTGACAAAGAAATAGTCGGATTCTCGATTGACTCGCGGACTACCGGCGCGGGCGAACTCTTCTTCGCATTGTCGCAGAGCGATTACGCCCGCGCCGGCTTCAACGGCACGTTTGCAGACGCTCATCGTTTTATCCCGCAGGCGTTCAGTAAGGGCGCAGTCGCGGCGGTCGCGCGCCGGGAGCGCGTCGAAGGGGACGCGGAGTTACAGGCGATGAGCGGCCGACTGCTCCTCGTCGAAGACGCCATCGCGGCACTGCAAACTCTCGCGCGCAAAGTTTACGAGGCGTGGGCGCGGCCCGTCGTCGCCATCACGGGCAGCGCCGGGAAGACGACGGCCAAAGAGTTGACGGCTCATCTTCTGAGGGCCGCGGGCCGTCGCGTCCTCAAGAGCGAGCGCAACTACAACAACGGGCTCGGGCTCCCGCTCGCCGTCTTGCAGATGGTGACTGAGGGGCGAAGGCCGGACGACTTCGACATCGCGGTCCTTGAGATGGGCATGTCTTCGCCGACGCACGAGATCGAGCGCCTGTGCCAAATTACGCCGCCGGACATCGGCGTCGAGCTGCTGGTCGCGCCCGTACACCTTGAGCACCTGGGGACGATTGAGAACATCGCGGCGGCGAAAGCCGAATTGATCGAGGGCCTCAAGCCCGGAGGGACAGCCATCCTCAACGCGGACGACGAGCGCGTGATCGCGATGCGTGCCAAAACCAACGGCCCAGTCATTACTTTCGGCGTCGAGAACGCGGCGGACGTGATGGCAGCAGACATCGACACGGGCCGCTTCGGGCGCAGCCGCTTCCGGTTGCGAACGCCTACGGGGGAAGCCGAAGCCGAACTGAATATGCCGGGCCTGCACAATTTGATGAACGCGCTGGCCGCTGCGGCAGTTGCCACCTGTTTCGGGATGAAGGCGGAAGAGATTGCCAGAGCGCTCGAAGGTGTTACCCCAGCAAAGATGCGCGGCGAAGTAATCGACTTCGCCGCAGGGTTCACGGTCGTGGACGATTCTTACAACTCGAACCCGCGCTCTCTGCTCGGCATCGTGCACACGCTCGCGGAGGGAGGCGCGCGCGCCAGACGCCGCCTAGTGATTGCGGGCGAGATGCTTGAGCTTGGGCCGGAAGGCGCGAAGATGCACCGGGAGGCCGGGCGTGAGATTGCCGAGAGCGGGATTGATTTGCTGTGGGGCGTGCGCGGCCTCGCCTCCGAGATGATCGAAGGCGCGCGCGCGGCCGGGATGAGTGAGAGCGCGACGCGCTTCTTTGAGACTTCCGCGCAGGCGGCCATAGCCATCTGCGAAGAGGTGCGCGAAGGCGACCTGCTGCTGGTCAAAGGCTCGCGCGGCGTGGAGACGGACAAGGTCGTGAAAGCCCTGCGCGACCGCTACCCGACGCTCGGGGCGGACGAGAGAGGATGACGGAAAGCAGAATTCAGAATCCAGGAGTCAGGAGTCAGAAGAAAACAAAGAAGGTTCCTGCCTTTTATTCTGGCTTCTGGATTCTGACTCCTGAATGCTGCCTTTACTAATGATTCACTGGATCTTCTACGAGTGGCTTTACAACAGCTATGAGGGCGGGGGCTCTTACCTCGTCAAGGCCCTCAACGTCTTTCAGTACGTTACGTTCCGCACCGCCTACGCTTCCGTTACGGCGCTGCTCATCTCGCTCGTCTTCGGCAGAAAAGTCATACAGGCTTTAAAGAACTGGAACGTCGGCCAACAGATTCGCGAGGAAGGGCCGCAGGCGCACATGGCCAAGCGCGGCACGCCGACGATGGGAGGCGTACTCATCATCGGGTCCGTTCTCATCTCGACCCTGCTCTGGGCCAAGCTCTCCAGCCTCTACGTCTGGATCGTGATGATCGCGTTTCTGCTCTTCGGGGTCATAGGCTTTCTGGACGACTACCGGAAGATGGCCAAGCGCCGCAGCCTCGGCCTGACGGGCAAGCAGAAGCTGTTCGGGCAACTGCTGATCGCGATCGGCGTCTGGGCCGCGCTCTACTTCGCCTCGGTTTCGACGTCCGGTCCGCCGCTCCTACGCTCCTCAGACCTCAAGGACGCGGGTTCGCTCGCGGCCAAGCTGCGCGAGGAGCGCGACCCGCTCTCGCAATATCTCTGGGCGCAACTCCTGCCGGAGACCAAAGAGGCGGTGAGAAATTACGGCACCGCGGCCAAGCCCACGGAAGATGACCAGCGCAAGCTGGCAGACGCGCTCAACGTCCTGCTCCGCGGGCACTCGCTCTTTGACGAGCAACGCTTCGCTGAGGTGAAGCTGGCGGACGAGACGCGCCGATTCATACAGCTCAACCCGCAGGGCGATAACCTGATCCACCTTAACCGGATGCTGCTGGAGGAAGCTTACCCGTCGGAGATAGCCAAGAGCACGAAGTATTCATGGAACGTGGACATCCCGTTCCTCAAGTCAACATCGGATCACAACCCGCTGACGAGCGTCAGCTACATAGGCCCCTACCTCTACCTGATCTTTATCATCATCGTGCTCCTGGGGTCGTCGAACGCTGTGAATTTGACGGACGGGCTGGACGGGCTGGCCATCGGCGTGACCTTCATCGCGATGGCCGCGCTGACGGCCTTCACCTACATCACCAGCGACTTTCGCTTCGCGAGTTATCTGGGGCTCGTGCACAGGCCCGAAGCGGCAGAGCTAACCGTCTTCTGCGGCGCGATGGCCGGGGCGAGCTTAGGCTTTCTCTGGTACAACGCCCCGCCCGCGGAAGTCTTCATGGGCGATGTCGGGAGTTTGGCCATCGGCGGCGCAATCGGCACCATCGCCGTCCTGACCAAGCAGGAGTTCATGCTCCTGATGATCGGCGGCGTCTTCGTCTTGGAGATTCTGTCCGTCATGCTGCAAGTCGCCTCGTTCAAGATGACGAAGCGGCGCATCTTCAAGATGTCGCCCCTGCACCACCATTTCGAGTTGCAGTGGGAGCGCAGGTTCGGCCAGAGGACTGTGGAGACGAAAGTGGTCTTCCGCTTCCTGATCCTGGCCATCCTGTTCGCGCTCCTGAGCCTTTCGACTTTGAAGCTGCGCTGACTGGCAATACCGATCTTTGAGAAACGAGTGAGAAGAGCTTGGAAGTTGCGGGCAAGAAAGTTCTGATTATAGGGGCGGCGCGAAGCGGCATCGCCTGCGCGCGCTTTCTAACGAAGCGCGGAGCGGTCGTCGCGCTCAACGACCGTAAGCCACTTGAGGAGTGGGGGCCGGAAGCCCTCGCGCTCAAAACGGAAGGCGTCGGGCTGGTGCCTGGCGACGTGCCGATGTGGCTCCTGGATCAGGTCGAGCTGGTGTTGATGAGTCCGGGCGTGCCGAGCAAGGTCATCCCGGCAAGGTACGCCGAGCGGGCCGGGGCGGAAGTCATCGGAGAGATAGAGCTGGCGTCCAGGTACTTGCGCGGGCGCATCGTGGCCATCACGGGGAGCAACGGCAAGACGACGACGACAACGCTCATCGGCGAGATTTTGAAGGACGCGGGGCTGCCCGTGCAGGTCGGGGGCAACATCGGCACGGCGCTCATCTCCCTGGTCGAGACTTCGAGGGACGATGGATGGACGGTGGTCGAAGTTTCCAGTTTCCAGCTTGAGACCATCGCGGGGTTTCACCCGAACGTGGCGCTCTGTTTGAACGTGACGCCGAATCACATGGACCGTTACGAGACTTTGACGGACTACGCGGCGGCCAAGCACCGCATCTTCCGCAACCAGACGCCGGAGGACGTGGCCGTCCTCAACGCGGACGACCCCCTCGTTTCGTCCTGGGCGCAGGGACTGCGCGCTCTCGTCGTCTCCTTTAGCGTTCGGCGCGAATTGGAGGAGGGACTATTTTTAAGGAACGGGCGCGAGATAGTTTCGCGAAGCGGCGGCAGTGAGCGCGTCCTGATGGCGCGTGACGAGATGCGGCTGCGCGGCCTGCACAACGTCGAGAACGTGCTGGCGGCGATGGCCGCGGGGCTGGCCTGCGGCGCTTCACCTGAGTCCATGCGCGAGACGGTCAGGAATTTCAAGCCCGTCGAACACCGCCTGGAATTTGTCGCAGAGATCGAGGGAGTGAAATTCTACAACGACTCGAAGGCGACGAGCGTGGACGCGACCTTGAAGGCCCTCGAAGCGTTCGCGGACGAGGCGGGCCAAGTGATCTTAATCCTGGGCGGGCGCGGCAAGCAGGCCCCCTATGCGCCACTCGCGCCGCTTATCCAGGAGAAAGTACGTCGCCTGATTCTGATAGGCGAAGACGCCGAGACGATTGAAAGGGAGTTGAAAGAGGAGGCTCCATCCGAGCGCGCCGAAGACATGCGCGACGCCGTGCGCCGCGCGCAGCAAGCGGCGCAGGCGGGCGACATAGTCCTGCTCGCGCCCGCCTGTGCCAGCTTCGACATGTTCAAAAGCTTCGAGCACCGCGGGCAAGTGTTCAAGGAAGAGGTAAATGAATTGCGGAATGCGGATTTCGGATTGCGGATTTAAGAAAAGAGCAGCTTGTCTTTTTCAATCCGCATTCCGCATTCCGCAATCCGAAATCGACAGTTATGGCCAGAAAGCTACAGGCAGATAAATGGTTGTTCGCGGCGACGGCGGGGCTGGCGCTGTTTGGCATCGTCATGGTTTACAGCGCGTCGGCAGTGATGGCGCAGGAGGAGAACGGCAACCAGTACTACTACGTCATCAAGCAGGGCGTCTGGACGGCCGTCGGTTTTGGCGCGATGCTCCTGGTGATGCAGTTCGATTACCAGCGACTGCGCGACAGGCGAATAGTTTACGGGCTGCTCGCTCTCACGCTCATTCTGCTGGTGGGCGTCTTTGCTTTCCCGCGCATCAACGGCGCGCACCGCTGGATCAGGTTCGCAGGTTTCTCGCTTCAGCCTTCGGAATTGTCGAAACTGGCGTTGGTTATCTTCCTCGCCTACTTTCTGGAAAAGCGCGCCGGGGAAGAAGGGTCGCTCCTCAGAACTTTCCTGCCGTGCATGGCTGTGACGGGGGTGATGGCCGCGCTCATTCTGAAGGAGCCGGACCTCGGCACGGCGCTGATGCTGACCATCATCTGCGTGGTGATGTGCTACACGGCGGGCGCGCGTCTTCTGCACCTGGGCATGGCGGCTGCTCCGGGCCTGGCCGTGGGCGCGATGATGCTGCTTTTTGTGCCATGGCGCTTTCAGAGGTTGGTGACTTTTACAAACCCCTGGGCCGACCCGCAGGATAAAGGTTTTCAGGTGGTGCAGTCTTTGATCGCGGTCGGTTCGGGCGGGACGAGCGGGATGGGTTTCGCGCAAGGTCGGCAGAAGATGTTTTTTCTTCCCTTCGCGCACTCGGACTTCATCTTCGCCGTCGTCGGGGAAGAGCTGGGGCTCTTCGGCGCAATGGCCGTCGTGATCGTGTTCGGGATTCTGCTCTGGCGCGGGGTGCGCGCGGCCCTGCGTGCGCCGGACAGGTTCGGGATGTTGATGGGCTTAGGCATAGTGACGGGCATCGTCGTGCAGGCTCTCTTTAACATCAGCGTCGTGCTCTCGCTCCTGCCGACCAAGGGAATACCGCTGCCGTTCATTTCCTACGGCGGCTCGTCACTGGTTCCGACGCTCGTTGCGATGGGCATCCTCCTGAACATCTCGCAGCACGCCGCCAGCGGTTCGGGCGTCAAGGCTTTAGGCGGCGACGAGGCTTTGGAGGTGGAGAAGCCCAGGCAGACGGCCGCGGCTCCGTCTTTGTCCCCACGTTCGCCCGTCGCCGTCGGTCCACGCAGGGGATGAGAGCGATGCGCGTGCTGATCGCCGCCGGGGGAACCGGCGGGCACATCTATCCGGGCATCGCGGTGGCGAAGGAAGTGATGCGCCGCAGTGCGGACTCGACGGTCAGGTTCGTCGGAACGGCGCGCGGCCTAGAAAAAAAGCTCGTGCCGCAGGCCGGGTTCGAGCTCTCGCTCATTGAAAGCGCCGGGTTGAAAAACGTAGGGATGGGGGCGCGCCTGCGAGGGCTCTTCGTGCTACCGAAAAGTTTCTTCGCGGCGCGGCGTCTGATACGCGAGTTCGGCCCGGACATAGTGGTCGGCGCGGGCGGCTACGTTTCGGGGCCGGTGCTCCTGACGGCGGCGCTGATGCGCCTCCCGACTCTGGTGATGGAGTCGAACGCGCTGCCCGGTTTCACCAATCGCCGGCTGGCGCGTTTCGTGGACCGCGCGGCGGTGACGTTCGAGGCGGCTCTCCCCTACTTTCGCGGCAAGGGAGTGGTCACTGGCAATCCCGTCCGGCGCGAGTTCTTTGACATTAGGCCGAAGGAGCGCGATGCTACGCGTTTTTCCGTGCTCGTCTTCGGCGGCTCGCAGGGCGCGCGCGCGATCAACGAAGCGATGGTCGCGGCGCTTGCGCACCTGGAGGCACGACGCGATGTGTTGCGGTTGACGCACCAGACGGGCGAGGCGGATTTTGAAAAAGTGCGGGCGGCTTACGTGGACGCGGGCTGGGGCGAGCAGGCGGACGTGCGCCGCTACATAGATGACATGGTCGCGGAATTCGCGCGGACAGACTTAATCATCTGCCGGGCCGGGGCGACCACCACCGCCGAGCTGGTTGCGGCGGGCAAGGCTGCGATCATGATTCCGTTCCCGCAGGCGGCGGACGATCACCAGCGCAAGAACGCCGAAGCCCTGGAATCCGCCGGAGCGGCGCGCATGATCTTGCAGCAGGAATTGACGGGCGAAAAACTGGCCGCGGAGATAAGTTCTCTTGCGAGCGCGCCTGGCGAGATTACAGTGATGGAAGAGAACAGCCGCAAGCTCGCCCGCGGCGACGCGGCGGCAGCGACCGTGGATTTGATGGAAAAGCTAGTTTCCAGTTCTTAGTTTTCAGTTTTCAGCCACGCGTTGATCACTGAAAACTGAAAACTGGAAACTTAAAACTGAAAATGTTTCGTCGTATTCAACACATTCACTTCGTCGGCATCGGCGGCATCGGCATGTCCGGGATAGCCGAGGTCCTGATTAACTCAGGCTTCAGCGTCTCGGGCTCGGATTTGAAAAGCTCCGAGGTGACGAAGCGCCTGGAATCGCTCGGCGTGAAATTCACGGCGGAGCACAAGGCCGAAAACATAGGCGACGCGGACGTGGTCGTCCGCTCGACGGCCGTGCGCGAGGACAACCCTGAGATAGTCGAGGCCAGGCGGCACTCGATTCCCGTCATCCCGCGCGCGGAGATGCTGGCGGAGTTGATGCGGCTCAAGCCGCACTCGGTCGCCGTCGCCGGCTCGCACGGCAAGACGACGACGACTTCGATGGTCGCAACCGTTCTCGGCCACGGTGAGCTGGACCCGACGGTCGTGGTCGGAGGCGTCGTCAAGTCCTTCGGCTCGAACGCGCGCATCGGGCAGAGCGATTTGATGGTGGTCGAAGCGGATGAGAGTGACCGCTCGTTCCTGATGTTGACGCCGACCATCGCCATCGTGACGAACATCGACCGCGAGCACATGGACTATTACAACGACATGGACGATATCCGCGAATGCTTCTCGCAGTTCGTCAACAAGGTGCCGTTCTACGGCGCGGCCGTCCTCTGTCTGGATGACCCGCACGTGCAGGCCGTCATCCCGCACGTCAAGCGACGCAGGATAACTTACGGGCTGAGCGCACAGGCGGACGTCTCGGCGCACGGCATACGCTTCGACGAAGGCTACGGGTCCAGCTTCACTGTCTGGCGCGGGAGCGAGGTGGTCGGCGACGTACATTTGCGCGCGCCCGGCCTGCACAACGTTTACAACGCGCTGGCGGCAATTGCCGTCGGCTTCGAGCTGAAAGTCCCGTTCGAGCAGATAGCGAAAGCGCTGGGCGAGTTCACGAACGCAGACCGGCGCTTCCAATTCAAGGGTGAGGAGGCGGGCGTGCTGGTGGTGGACGACTACGGGCATCACCCGACGGAGATCAAGGCCACGCTGGCGGCTGCCAAAATCGGCTCGATGGGCCGTCGCATCGTCGTCCTCTTTCAGCCGCACCGTTACACGCGCACGCAGGATCAGATGGAAGAGTTCGCGCGCTCCTTTAATAACGCCGACTATCTCTTTGTCACGGACATCTACGCGGCGAGTGAAGACCCGATTGAGGGCGTGACGGCCGAAATTTTGACGGAAGCGATTAAGCGTTACGGGCACAAGAACGCCGA
>DATEMM010000030.1:0-4979 GCA_035275605.1 Pyrinomonadaceae bacterium | reverse complement strand
CCCGCCGCGCCTGCGCGAGGCCAGGACGGCGATGAGGATGATCGCCAGCAGGGCGATTCCGCCGAGGACTAGCCAGAACGGGTCCACCCAAGTCGTGGTGGTCTGCGAAGACGGTTGAGTGCTGGTGGTCGTCGTCGTGGTCCTGGTCGTCTCACTACTGGTGCCGCCGCCGCTCTGAGTCGAGCCGGTATTCTGTGCCAGTGCCGGTGTCACCGAGAGCGTCACGAACAGGCCGATGAGAAGAACGCACGTCTTCACGGCTGCGGAAGCGTTAAAGGTTTTCATGGGCGATATACTCCTTCTGCTCTTGGCAGAGCCGTCGCTTGAGAGACGGGTCACGCCGCCTCATCCGAGAGGGCAAGGGGGCGGCTTCACTGGGGGAATATATATGGGCCGGGTTGGTTGTACGCCAATTCAAAGGGGTAAGTCAATCGTCACTCTGTTTTTGCGTACTATCTTTAAAGACTTAATGTTTGAGCTCAGCCGCGTGTGACGGTCGTAAGCCGTCACACGTCGGCCGAAGCGAAGGGTCAGGCCGCAGACTGGCCGCAGGGAGCTTGGGCGTGCTTCATTGACCGGCAGGAGGTTGCCACAGCTCGACCTTGTTTCCCTCAGGGTCTATGACATGGGCAAACTTGCCGTACTCAGAGTCCTCGACACGATCGAGGACGTTGCAGCCTTCCGCTTTGAGCGCCGCGACCAGAGCGAGAAGGTCTTCAACGCGGTAGTTGACCATGAACGAGGCTTGGCTTGGAGCAAACTGCTTGCTTTCCTCCGGAGCAACCAACCAGGCGGTCGTTCCGCCTGTGGGCTTGCCCTCCGAGTCTACCCAGTCGAACGCGGCACCGCCCCACGCCTGGACATCGATGCCTAGATGACGCTTGTACCAAGCCTGCAACGCAGGCGCATCCTTTGCCTTGAAGAAAATGCCGCCGATGCCGGTTACTCGTTTCATGATCTTTTAGATCTCCTTTGCTGAGCGGATGATTATCAATCGCGACTGCACTGCCAGATAGCACCGGCTTATAGCACAGATGCAGTTCACGTGCAATACTTTATTTCATGGGTGAAACAAGAGCTTTTGCCAGTGAAAGACGCCGACTTTAAGAGGTTAACGTAATTAGTTGCGGAAACCGCAACTAATTACGTTAAAGGCACACGCCGCATGACGCGCACGCCAGAGCGCCAGTCTTCGTTGAGGTCGAAGCGATAGAGTTCTATCTCGGGCGTGATGGCGCGGGCCAGTTGGTTGAAGGAGCGGTGGAAGCGCAGGGCGGGCGCGACGAGGTAGACTAGGGGCGGTTTGTCCGCAACCGTGGCGTCGCCGAAGAGGCGTGCGCGCGCAAGGTGGCCGTGGCGGCGATAAACCTCTGTGCGCCGCCAGTAGTCCGCGCCCTGTAGAACGTGCTCGCGGTCCTCTGAGACTTTCAACTCGATGACCGCGAGCCGCCCGTCGCGCCTGAGCGCCAGCAGGTCAATCGGGCGTGAAGCGCCCGCGGCGTGCGTTGGCCGAAACTGCGCGTAAAGGGGCGCAAGGCGAAGCCCAGGGTCGAGCCGCGTGATGTCGCGCCGCAACTCGGATTCTAGCCAGGCTTCGGGAGACAATCTGTAGAGCGCGTGGTGACGGTCCGTGCAGGCTGCGTTGCGATACTCCTTCAGGTCATGCAGGAGCTTCCACCACTCATCCTCCGTCCCCTCGTCCAGCAGGCGGCGGCGCGCGCCCTTAACCCCGAACCAGATGCTCTCTTTTTCCAGCAAGCGTCGCACGCGCGCGAACGGCAGCCCGCGGAAGCGCAGGGTCTCGCCCTGGCGTGCGCGCACAACGTCAATCGCCTCCGGTGCCAGGGCCTTGATTCGCGCGGCGCTCTCGCTCATCACCTCTCGCGGCGGGCGAACTAAACGTTTCGGCCGCTCAGCCAAAAGCTCTTCAAGCTCCGGCAACCTCGCGGGCGTTAAGGCTTCCCAGTCATCGTCTATCTCGTAGAGCGTGATGACGCGCCTCAACTCATCACGCAGGAGCGCGAGCCTTTGTCCGAGTGCTTCCACGGAATTTTTGTTGACGGCGAGCCACAGCCTGCGGACGTGCGGCGGCCTGTGCGCCCCTTGCGAGACGCGCGTGAACCAGACGAGCGCGGAAGAGAGGAAGGCGTCCACCTCCTGCCTATCCGATTCTATGACTGTGCCTGTGACGGCGACGAGCTCGCGGTTGAGATGCCGTAAGATGATGCGCGCGTACCTGCCCGACTGCCCGCGACGCGCGCCCGCGCTCAGGGCCGCGCGCCACACCTTCGCCCCTGGCAAAGCCGCGCAGGCGAGAGCGGCCAGACGGTTGCAGCGCTCGCGGCGCGTGTCGCCGATGAGGGCGGCGGCCGCTTTGACAGAGGCGCGCGGGATGAGTTCCAGCCTAGCTCTCTCGGCTCCCATCCGGCGTGATGCTTCGAGCAGGAGTTTCTCTCCACTCCAACGCCATCCCGTGATGCGCCACGCGGCCGCGCCTTCCTCCGTCAGGCAGGAGAAGATCAGGCGACCTTGCGAGACGCTGAAATCGCACTCGTCGCGGCGCAACAGCGCCACGCGGTGCGAATCGCGCGTGCAGAGCCACTCGCCGTGTGCGTCAATCAACTCCCTGATGCGCGCTTCGGCCCTGGCGATTGAATCCGCGTCTGTGAGGCGTTCAAGCATTTGATTGCGGAATGCGGATTTCGGATTGCGGATCGAAGAGCAATTGAGCGCTTTCTTTAATCCGCATTCCGCAATCAGAAATCCTCAATAGGAACGGCTCTATAGCGTGTGCTAACATTTGATGTCAATCAAAATCAGCAAAGATTGAGACGTTTTTTTAAGGACAGCGAGAGCGATGAAGAGTGTTTATCTGGTCGGGTCCGCGCGCACGCCCATCGGGCGCTTCGGCGGGACCCTGGCGAATCTGACCGCGGCCGACCTGGGCTTGGCCGCGGCCGCAGAGAGTCTGAAGCGCGCCCGGATTAGTCCCTCCCAGATTCAGGAAGCCATCTGGGGCTCGGCCCGGCAGGCCGGCGGTGGGCCAAACGTCGGGCGGCAGATCACGTATCGCGCCGGAGCGCCCGAAACCGTTCCCGCCTACACGGTCAACCAGGCCTGCGGCTCCGGTCTCAAGGCAATCATCCTCGGGGCGCAGGAGATTATGCTCGGGCGCGCCCGAACGGTTCTGGCCGGCGGGACCGAGAGCATGTCGCGCGTGCCCTACTACGCAGAGGGCGCGCGCTGGGGCATGCGTATGGGTAACACGGAGCTGGTTGACGGGATGTACCGCGACGGGTTCAACGACCCGCTGTCCGGCCTCGTCATGGGCGAGACGGCTGAGAACCTTGCGCGCCGCTACGAAATCTCGCGCGATGAGCAGGACGAGTACGCTCTACGCTCGCAGCAGCGCGCCGAGGCCGCCATCAATTCGGGTCGCCTTGACGATGAGGTCGTCCCCGTCGAAGTCAAAGGGCGCAAGAACGAAACTGCTCTTTTCGCGCGCGACGAGCACTACCGCGCGGGCACGACGATTGACTCGCTCAGAAAGCTGCCGCCGGTTTTCAATAAGGAAGGCACTGTCACCGCCGGAAACTCTTCGGGCATTACGGACGGCGCGGCGGCCGTCGTCCTGATGAGCGAGGAGGCTTTGCTGGAATCCGCGGCGGAGCCGGAAGCGCGCCTGGTGGATTACGAGATTACTGGGGTCGCGCCGGAGATCATGGGCATCGGGCCTGTGCCAGCCGTGCGTGTCCTGCTCGACAGGCAAAAGCTCTCGCTCGATGAGATAGATTTAATCGAGCTGAACGAGGCGTTCGCCGCCCAGGTCATCGCCTGTGACCGCGAATTGGGCTTTGACGCGGAGCGCCTGAACGTCAACGGCGGCGCAATCGCGCTCGGACATCCTATAGGCTGCACGGGCGTGAGGATTACCACGACGCTGCTTCACGAGATGAAAAAGCGCAAGGCGCAGAGGGGCCTGGCGACACTTTGCGTGAGCGGCGGCATGGGGCTCGCGCTGCTGATGGAGCGCGTGTGAGCTGACGTGATGAGAACGCCCGCCGCCCTTCTCCTGTTAACGCTTCTGCTCGCGACCGCGTCTTGTAAGAGAACCGTGGACGTGGCGGGCAATCAGAACGCCGCCGGGAATAACGCTCACGGAGCGAATACCGGCACATCCTCGACTCCGCCCTTCGCGACCAGGGAGGCCGAGCGTTACCAGGCGTTGAGGGTGACGACGAGCAGCGGCGGGACCGGGGCGGCTGGCACAGAGAGTAGCCAGACGTTTATCGCCCGCGACGGCAATAGGCGGCGCGAAAATTACACCCTTGCGGGCGAGAAGTTTTCGCGGCTGGAGCTGCCCGAAGGGATTTACCTGCTGCTGCCGTCAAAGAAGCTGTACGCCGAATTGAAAACCGAGCCGGGCCGCGTGGACGGGGAGCGGGAAGCCGCAACCCTTCCGCCGGACTTTTCGCCCGAGAAGCTGCTCAACGAGGAGCGCCCAGAGTCCGTTTATGAAAAGCTCGGCGAAGAGACGTTGAACGGGCGAGCGGCCGTGAAGTATCGCGTCACAGTGCGCGGTAAGACCGGCGCGGGACTGCAAGCGACGACCGAAAGTGTCGTCTGGGTTGACGAGAGTCTGGGGATGCCCGTTAAGACCGAGACGACTTCCATAGGCGGGGCCGCCGACGGCGCGCGCATGACGATGGAGCTGCGCGATTTGAAAGAGACGGTTGACGCAGCGGTTTTCGAGCTACCGCCCGACTACAGGAGAGTCGAAGCCAGAGAGCTTTTCGCGCAAAGATGAGAGGAAGAGAGTGTCAGGCTCAAAGAGCGTGCAGCCCGCTTGGGCAAACGAAGCGTCCCGAAGGCCAACCTTGCCCATCGCCGGGCGCATCGGAGAGTGGCGCGGGCGCGAGGGTTTGATTGAATAAGCTTCCGCTCAAAAGCGTCCTCGGAGAAACTCTTCCCTTGGCGAG
>DATEMM010000029.1:0-9033 GCA_035275605.1 Pyrinomonadaceae bacterium | reverse complement strand
ACGAGGCTCATGCCTATTTTGGAGACGTAGTCCTGAATGTCGTTTGGCAGTAATTTGAGATCGAGGTCCCCCAGGCTCAAGTGAACCTTTAAGATCGAAGGCTTCTCTTCGCCGGGACGCGGCGGCTTGACCGTCGCCTTGAACATTTTCCACAGACCTTCTTCGTTCTTCTCCCGCTCGTTGCGCCTGAACTCGGCGCGCTCAGCAAGGATGGTCCCGTCCGGCGCGACCAAGCCCTCGAACGTCATCAGGACGCCTGGGCCGACCTCTTCGAGCGAGCTCAAGGTGTGGAGCTTGCCATCCGCCTGTTTCTCTTTGGCGCTGCGCTCCACGTCCTCCTGTTCAGCTCTTGAGAGCTTGAATTCAACTTTGGTCGTAGGCTCGATTCGCACCCTGCGACCTCCGGCGAAAAACTGCGCACGCCAATTCTCGCCGACGCGCTCGACGCGCTCCGGCCTGCTGCTCAAGACCACCGTCTGTTTGAGCTTCCTGAATTGATCCACGTCAATTTTGAGTTTGCGCGCCTGCAACTCCCCGGTCTGCCGGTTATAAACGCCGCTGACTTCCACTTCCAGGCCGACACGGAAATCTTCCGGACGGAACTGAACGTCCGGCCCTGCGTCCTGAAACTCGATTGCCACGTTCGCCGCGCGCGTCACGCGGTAATCCGCTATCTCGAAGGAGTAGGGCGAGGAAAGCGACGTGATGTAGCCGCGTAGTTTTAGCTCGGGCTTCTGCGCGAAAGCTGTCGCCGCCAGCGTGAGCAAAACGAGCTGGCACACTAGAGCGACGCTCTTGATTCCTGTGCGCTTCAACGCTTCTCCTCTCATTCTCATTAATCTATCGAGAAATATTTCGCCTCTTCGTGATGCACGATAATCGCGGAGGTCGATTGTTCTGGGTCAAGCTGGAACTCTTCCGTCAGCTCCACGTCAATCCTTGACGGGTCGAGCAGCTCAAAGAGCTTCGCCTGGTCCTCCAGGTTCGGGCACGCCGGGTAGCCGAAGCTAAAACGCGAGCCCTGATAAGCCTGGCGAAAGAGCTTATTCAAATCCGGCGAATCTTTCCCGGCAATCCCCAGCTCCTCGCGTATGCGCTTGTGCCAGAGTTCTGCGAGCGCCTCCGCCGACTCCACGCTCAGGCCGTGAAAGAAGAGATAGTCCGTGTAGTTGTCCGATTTGAAAAGCTCCTGCGAATAGACGCTAGCGCGACGCCCCATCGTCACGAGGTGGAACGCAGCCACGTCCATCCTCCCCGAATCCTTCGACGCGAAATAGTCCGCAAGACAGAGGCGCTTGCCCGCGGGCTGGCGCGGGAAAGTGAAGCGCACCCGCTCCGTCTTCTCATCCTCATGATAAATGATGAGGTCGTTGCCGGAAGACTGGGCCGGGAAGTAGCCGTAGACGACGCGCGGCGTGAGCAGATGCTCGCCCTTGGAGCGCTCCTTAAGCGCCTCGTAAGCGGGGAGGACGTGCTGTGCCACCTGCTCGCGGTACTCTTCCGCGCTTCGCTTGCCCTGCTTGAACTGCCACTGTCCCTTAAAGAGCGCCGTCTCGTTGACGAAGGCGAAGACGTCGTCGAGCGGGATGTCTTCGACCACGCGCGAGCCGTAGAAGGGGGCGCGCGGAATTGGGACCGAGGGGTTGACGTCCGAGCGAGCGGTGTGCGTCGTGTCCCCGCCGATGCGTGTGACAGCGCGGGGCCGCGCCTGGCTGCGTATGCCTAGCTTAGCGTCCTCGCCGACCAAATCCTCCGCATCTTCGACAGCGAGATTTCCGTTATCGCCGGCCGGAGGCGCGATGGCGGCCACGGACGGCGCTGCGGTTTCGCGCATCGTCCCGCCCGTCAATTCGTCCATCGTGTGCAGACCGGCAAAAGCGTCTTTGGCGTAGAAGAGCGCCCCGTTGTAGAGCGAGCGCAAATCGTCCTCGACGTAGCGGCGCGTCAGGGCGGCTCCGCCCAGGACTACGGGCACAGTGATGCCGCGCTCGTTCATCAGCTCCAGGTTGTCGCGCATGATGAGCGTGGACTTGACCAGGAGCCCGCTCATGCCTATGGCGTCAGCCTTGTGCTCTTCAGAGGCGCGCAGGATGTCTTCGATGGCCTGCTTGATGCCGAGGTTGACGACCTTGTAGCCGTTGTTGGTCAGGATGATGTCAACCAGGTTCTTGCCGATGTCGTGCACATCGCCCTTGACGGTCGCAAGCACCATCGTCCCCTTAGCGGTCGCGCCGCCCTTCTTCTCCATGAAAGGCTCAAGGAAGCGCACGGCGGCCTTCATCACCTCCGCCGATTGCAAGACGAAGGGGAGCTGCATCTGCCCGCTGCCGAAGAGGTCGCCGACCACCTTCATCCCATCGAGCAGGATGTTGTTGATGATGTCGAGCGCCGCATAGTTTTCGAGCGCGAGGCGCAGATTGTCTTCGAGTCCGATCTTTTCACCGTCAATAATGTGGCGCTTGAGCCGCTCCTCCACGGGCAGCTCCGACAAATCCTTCTTCGTGCTCTTGGTGGTGACGCCCTCGAAGAGTTTGGTGAATTCCGTGAGCGGATCGTAAGTGCAGATGTCGCCGTCAAACTTGCGCCGGTCGTAAATCAAATCGAGCGCCACTTCGCGCTCCCGCTCTCCGATGCGATTCAGGGGAAGAATCTTACTCGCGTTGACAATCGCCGCATCCAGGCCCGCCTCCACCGCGTCGTGCAGGAAGACCGAGTTGAGCGCAACGCGCGAGGCAGGGCTCAGGCCGAAAGAGATGTTCGAGACGCCGAGGATGGTGTAACAGCCCGGCAGCTCAGCTTTAATGCGCCGGATGGACTCTATCGTTTCGAGCGCGTTGCGGCGGTCCTCCTCGATGCCGGTTGAGATGGGGAGCGCCAGCGGGTCGAAGAAAATGTCATGCGCCGGGATGCCGTATTTCTCGGTCGCCTGCTCGTAGGCGCGCTTTGCGATCTCGAACTTGCCGGTGGCGGAGCGCGCCATGCCCTGCTCGTCAATCGTGCCGATGACGACGGCCGCGCCGTAGCGCTGGCACAGCTCCAGAACTTTAGCGAAGCGCGGCTCGCCGTCCTCATAGTTGGTCGAATTGAGGATGCACTTGCCGCCGGCGTGTTCGAGCCCCGCCTCCATCTTCTGCCACTCGGTCGAGTCGAACATCAAGGGGATTTTGACGTTCGTCACGAGCCGCGCGGCCAGCTCGTGCATGTCCTTGACGCCGTCGCGCCCAACGTAATCGACGTTGACGTCCAGCACGTGCGCGCCTTCGCGCTCCTGCTCGCGCGCCAGAGAGACGAGCCCGTCCCAGTCCTCCGCGTTCAGGAGGTCGCGCATCTTCTTCGACCCGGAAGCGTTGACGCGCTCGCCGACGATCAGGAACGAGGCGTCCTGCACGTAAGGCTGCTGGATGTAGATGGACGAGGCGGAAGGCGTCAACTGTGCGTCGCGTCGTTTAGGCTCAAGGCCCTGCATCGCCTCGACGACTTTCTTTAAGTGCGCGGGCGTCGTCCCGCAGCAGCCGCCGACGATGTTGACGCCAAAGTCTTTCGCGAAATGGACGATCTGCTCGGTAAAGGATTCCGGCGTCTCGTTGTAGTGCTGCGCGCCGTCCTTCACTTCGGGGAGGCCCGCGTTCGGGAGCACGGAGACGGGCATCGGCGCATTCTCGCAGAGATAGCGGATGCTCTCGGTCATGTGGCGCGGGCCAGTGCCGCAGTTCATGCCGATGACATCGAGGGAGAAGGGTTCGAGCGCGGTCAGCGCGGCGTTGATCTCCGTCCCGTTGAGCATCGTCCCGAAGATTTCTATCGTCACCTGGGCGATGATCGGCAGCCTGCGCTTAGCCTTCTCGAAGTGCTCGAAGATGGCCGCGAGCGCGGCCTTGGTCTGCAAGAGGTCCTGACAGGTTTCGACGATGAAGAGGTCAACGCCTCCGTCGAAGAGCCCGCGCACCTGCTGGCTATAGGCGTCCTTGAGCTCCCTGTAGGTGATGTGCCCGAGGGTGGGCAGTTTCGTCCCAGGCCCCATCGAGCCCGCGACCCAGCGCGGCTTATCCGCGGTCGAATAGTCGTTGGCGATGCGGCGTGCGAGTTCGGCGGCCTTGAAATTCAGCTCGTAGGCCATGTCCGGAATCTGGTACTCGGCCAGCACGACCGGGGTCCCGCCAAACGAGTTCGTCTCCACCACGTCGCAGCCGACATCGAAGAACGCGGCGTGGACTTTCTCTATCGCCTGTGGCTTGCTGATGAGCAGGTACTCCGGGCAGCCCTCGAACTGCGGCCCGCCGTAATCGTCTACAGACAAATCCTGCGCCTGCAGGTTCGTGCCCATCGCGCCGTCGAAGATAACGATGCGCTCTTTTAACGCGTCAAGGAGATTTTTCATATTTTTGATTTGCGATTTTTGATTTTTGATTGGAAGCGGACTAAAGACTTTCTAATTAAAATTTCTTGTCCTTATCCAATCGCAAATCAAAAGTCTAAAATCTAAAATTCCTAAAGCTGAAGCCCCGCGCTGAAACAACGCGGGGCTTTTCGTCACAAAGCCTATTCGATTGGTCTCTCGCTAAGACGAAACCGAGCCGAGCTGTTTAGCAGTTTATTTTACGTGGCCGCAAGTTGCCTTAACTCACCACGCTTGTCCTGTCAGTTATTGAAACATCCAAGGATTCTCATGTCAAGAGAAGGGGGCTGACTCTGTGATCGTGAGCTCCTCTCTTAAGAGGGCTGTGCCAGCGCTTTGAGAATCGCCAGGCCGAGATTATCGACGGGCGAGCTGCCATTATTGATTGGCAGCGAACCCGGCATGGCGGTGTTGCACAGGACGACCGCCCCGATTGTCGAGTCCGGCAGGAACCCGATCCATGAATGGAAGCCCGCCGTGCCCCCGTTCTTGTGAATCAATTTCAGCTTCGTCCCCTTCAAATCGGAGATAAACCAGCCGAGCCCCTCGCCCCTCGCCTTCCCTGCCGGAAACCTGACCTCTTGCAGCATCGGCAGCAAGACGTTATAGGGGCTCTCGGTCAGGCCCATGTTGAACTGTAGCCACTCAAGCATATCGTCCACGGTCGAATAGATAGCGCCCGCGCCCTGAAGCGCAGGCCAGGTCGGCAGCGCGTAGTTCTTCTGCTCGTCTCCGTTGTACTTGTACCCTTTAGCCAGGTGATGTTCCGGGTGGTGCGTAGGGTCGTTGGACTCTATGACGCCGGTATGGTTCATCGTCAAACCTGCTTTCTCTTTCAGGTCTTTCAATGTCTCCTTGTAATCACTGAATTTTCCCATCAGCATCATCAGCTCGGCGATGATGCCGAAGTTTGTGTTGACGTAGTTGAATTCTGTGCCCGGCTGGACGGACAGGCTGCCCAAGTCCTTCAAGTACTCGTGCATCATTGAATACTTATACTCGTTCGGCCCTTTCGTGTTCGTAGGGCTCTTGTCCGAGATGCCGCTGGTGTAATCGGCAAGATCCAGCATGGTCATCTCATAGGGGAATCCTGTGATTGGGTCCGTGTAGGTCGGCAGGACGACGGAAGGTTTGTCGTTCTGTTGGTAGACTAACTGCGCAGAGCAGTCCAAAGTGGTCTTTCCATCGTTGACGGCGGCGGCCAGCATGGTGGCGGTGAAGGTCTTGGTCGTCGAGCCGATTTCAAAGACCGTGTCTTCCTTGATCGCCCTCTTTTCCTTCACGTTCGCGTAGCCGCTATAGCATCTGGTAATCACAGGGTCGCCTGAACTGTCCACGCCGTTGACGACGCCGACCGACACGCCGCTCGCCACCTCGCCGTCGGGCAGGTTTTGGTAGAAGCTCTCTATCTCGGCTTGAACTACGGAATCCTCGGGGAAGCAGGTGCAGGATGGGGCTGGTTGTTCTGCTGGCATGAGTCTTTCTCCTTTAGAATTCGGAGCGGCCAGGAAACGACCGGATGCTGAAACTTCTCGCTAACGCTTCAGCGTGCCTTAAACAGTGACAGCAAAGATGGTCGTTACTGACATCACGGTGAGACATGATTAATATGAGGCGAGGACGGGAACTCAAACGTGAGTGCGTAAGGAATCGAAGCTAAAGCGCGCCCAAGATATGCCTGTGAGGGGCAGATGTCAATGCTCTAATTTTTGAGCGTCGTGAAGAATGCGCGTAATCCCTGGCGCGGTCGCCCCGGGTAAGATTGGAGCGACCGCGCTTCCTGGCAGCTAAGACTCTCAAGCGCTTTACATCTTCCCGGCCTTCGCGTCGGCGACACGCTTTTCTAACCGGCTGGTGTCCACCTTATCCGCCTTGCCGCGCTCAATCGCCCGCTCGGCAACCGTGAGGGCCTCATCCTTGCGCCCGGCGTTGAAGAGCAGGTTCGCCTTCAGGGAAAGATTCTGAAAAGTCTCTTTGACCTTGATGGACTGGTCGGCCCACTTCAGTGCCTCGTCCCACTGATCTTCGTTGCCGTACTGCCTGGCGACCAGGAATGGGATGTTCCAGTCGGTCGGGTTTGCGGCCACGGCCTTGTCTATCTTGGCGCGCATTAGTCCCTCTACGTTCGGCACCTCGACCGTAAAGGGCACGGCTATCTTCTCCCAGCGGAGCACGATCTTGGCCGTGTTTGGCCCAACGTCCGGGATGCTGTAGGCGAGCCACTCCTGGCTCTCAGTCATCCACTGCGGCTTGACCTTGACGCGCAGCACGTCCTTCTTCTCGTCATAGTTGAAGCTGCCCCACTGCTCTGCGGCACCGTTGAAGATGATCGTCCACTCGTCTTTCCCTGGGATGGCGTGCAGGCTGTAATTTCCGGCGGCGAGTTTCTGGCCGTTGATAAGGACGTCGTCGGTGACGCTGAAAATGGTCGCCTCGTTTGCGCCCGCGCGCCAGACGTGGCCGTAAGGCACGATGGGGGCGTCCTTCGCGCGCCGGGTCGCGTCGTCCAGGGTGGCCGTCCCGCCCTCCGCGCCGGTCGGTGGGTCGCCCCAGATTTTGCGCCCTTTGACGCCTGGGCGGCTGTAAGTGATGGTGACGTCCGTGACGCCGATAGTCTGCATCACAGTGGCCTTCTGGCTCGGGCGCGGCAGTCGCACGGACGGACCCTGCGCCGACACGTTGAGTGCGGCGCACAGCACGAAGGCCAGCAGGACGGCGGCGGAAGCGTAGAAACGTTTCGAGATCATTTTCTCTCTCCTCTGTAAGTCTTAGGATATAAGTAGCGGTGCCGGGCTTTAAGATGCTGCGGGTATTCTAAACCATCCGTGCGAAGAATCTTAAATCAGTATCGCACGGAAAAAGGCGAGCGGCGAGCCTGCTTCAAAACAGCTCGCCGCTCACAACCTCCCTCTCGAACAGACTAGCGCTGGACTCTCGCCGGCAGCGACACGCTGCGGTTGAGGATCACGCCGAACTCCGTGCCCGACTTGACCTCCGCCTCCTGTTCCTTCTCATAGACGCGTGCGCCCGTGCCGAGCCCGCCGCCGAGGATCGCGCCGATGGCCGCGCCCTTACCGCCACCGGCAATCGCACCGATGATAGCGCCGGTCGCGGCGCCGCCACCGATGAAGACCGCGTCGCGCTTTCTATTCCCGCGTCCCTTGACCGTGCCCTCGTTGTCGGCGTTCACGTCGTCCGCCTGCAAGCTCGTGAGCGAGCCGTTCATTGCGTAAGCCGTGCCGGTCGGCAATTCGACCTGGTTGAAGCTGACGGTGATGTTTCCGGGGGTGCGCCGCCCAGAACGTCTGACCGACTGCACGCGGCCCCAGATCCTGCTGCCGACCGGAATCACTTCCGTTCCGCCGCCAGCGTAGACGGGCTCCGTCACGGTCGTCGAGAAGCGGTCGCCGACGCGCGCCGTGCGCGACGAGAGCTGCTCGTTGATGCGCACGCGGATGATGGTGTCGGCCGGGACCGTGAAGTACTGCGTAGACCTCGGCGCGGTCCTGGTCGTAGTGCGCGTGCCGAGACGCGGCCTGCGACGGCGCTGCGCTGAGACTTCAAACAAACCGCCCGCCACGAACACCACCAAAACGAGAAGGCCCAGCGCGCGGCGCATCGGCCCATAATTAATCTTCGTCATTACTCAATCCCTCCAGTTGCGACGCGGTCGCGTCGGGTTTCAATTACTGCTCGCGTTTCTCACCTGTGCAGATGACGACGCTTGCGCACCGCACGGTGACGCCGCCTGAGGACTCTACGCATCGCGGCCCTGTTGCTCATCACGGTTCGCGTCCGGTCATATGTGCCGGGGTTGTAGACGTGAACGGTCTGCGAGCTGCTGAATTGGCCCTGGGCCAGACAAAAACTTCCGAGGAGCAGGACGGCGCTCCAAAGCAGGGCGCTCATCCTCTTCGATCTACTTATCATCTCTCTTCCCTTTTTCAGTGATGGGCGGACAAAGCTCCATCTCTCATCTGATTTCCGGTCCAGGGGGCGCGACATTTTCCGGGTAATCTCTGGCCCTATCTTACCACGCGTCGCGCCATTTACTTTACGCCCGCGGCTAAGGGAGCGGCCCTCTCCAGGGCTTTCGAGGGGGATGACAAAACGTCAGCCCCGCTGACAAAACGTCAGCCGGCCCTGTCATTCCGGGCTCGCGGCGCGGTCCCGTCCCGAAACCCGGCCCCTTGAATCAAGCTCTAACATTTCAGCATTTACCTCGCCCGGAAGCGCCTTTGCGGCCAGGCGGCACAACTTTTGTTTCTAGTGGGCGTCGGTCGAGTGTTTTTTCCGACCCCGGAGACCTGGGAACAAAGGAAGGTTTGCCCGAATGGCACGCGTGATGATTTGCGATGACGACAAGGTTCTGGCGGACGAGCTACTCGCGGCTCTACGTGCGGCCAGACACGAGGCCACAACGTGTCATCACACGATGGATGTGGTGCGCGAAACGGCTGCAGGCCGCTTCGATCTCGTCATCTTCGGATTAGACATGCCGGGTTTCGGTGGGGGGCGCGCCATCGAAGCCATCAATGAACTCGCGCCCGAAGTCCCGCTCATAGGTCTGCACAAGCGTCCTTCGGAAGTCATGCGCACGCCCGCGCACGCGCGCCTCGCGGCGATCCTTCCGCGCC
>DATEMM010000028.1:0-11152 GCA_035275605.1 Pyrinomonadaceae bacterium | reverse complement strand
CTGGGCTATTCTCTTCCGCCCCTGACGGGGGCTTTTGGCGGAGGCGCTCCGCCCTCGTTTCTTTAAGGACTCAGCCCGTTCGGTCTGGTCATGTAGTCGGCGATGGTGAAGACGAACATGATGCCCAGCCAGAAGAAGCCCGCCGCCACAATCACCCACGTCAGGCGCGAGCTGTAGCGGACGTGCATGAAGTAGAGCACGACGAGTGTGGCCTTGATGACGGCGATGGTCAGCGCCACGACCGTGTTTGCGCCGTGGAAGACACGGTCCAGGTCCAGGAAAGCGGCGGCCACCGTCAGCCCTGTGCAGACCATCAGCGCGCCGAAGATGACGAAGTAAACGGTTCTAGAAACGATGTGTTCCGACATGATGCCAGCCCTTTAATGCCCTCCCGCTTCCAGGTGTCTGCCCAGCAAGTACAGCAGCGGAAATAAAAATATCCAGATGATGTCAACGAAGTGCCAGTAGAGGCCCGTCAACTCCACGGGCGAGTGATACTCCGGGGTAAAACGCCCTTTCCAGGCCGACAGGATGAGCCAGAGGAGCAGGCCGATGCCGATAATCATGTGCAGCGCGTGCAAGCCCGTCATCGCGAAGTAAATCCAGTAGAAAATCTGTACCTGATTGGGGTCGCCCGCGCCTTCCCACTGAAATGACGCGCCGGGAAACAGGTGATCCCTGAACTTCTCCGCATACTCGAACGCCTTGATGACAAGGAACGTCGTGCCGAGCAGCAGCGTCACTACCAGAAAACCGACCTGCGGACGGCGCTTCCCCGTTTGGGCGTAGTAAACCGCCAGAGCCATCGTCACGCTGCTCACGATCAGAACGACCGTATTGATACCGCCGAGGTGCCAGTCCAGGTGGTTGCTCGCGGCGGCGAAGGCTTCCGGGAACTTCGCGCGGTAGATGGCGTAGGCCAGGAAGAGGCCGCCGAAGAACATGATCTCCTGGACGAGGAAGACCCACATCCCTATGGAGCCGGCCTCGCGCTGCTGCTCCATGTTGTCGAAGTGGTGCGCCAGCGCCGTGTGCGCGCCGTGCTCCCCATGCTTGTCCACGTGAGTTGCTGCCAAAACCTAGTTCTCCTATTTCTTCGGTTAACTCCTCTACTCCTTCAACGCGACTGAAGGGTAACGTCTAGCCCGGTGCCTGGACGGGCGGGTAGTCGGGCTCGTCGCCAGGCTCGAACTTACCGACGACCTGCACTGCGTCGGGCGGCGCGAACTCATACGCCTCCCAGGTGACGACCGGCGTCACCTCGAAGTTTTCGGTCGGCGGCGGGCTGGAGGTGCGCCACTCCAGCCCAGGCAACCGCCACGGGTTGGCGGGCGCGACCCGCCCGTATCGCATAGACCAGATGAAATAGATCATAGGGATGAACATGCCCGTCCCCAGAATGGAGGCCCCGGCCGTGGACATCACGTTCAGCACCTGGAACTCCGGCGCGTAGACGTGATAGCGGCGCGGCATCCCCATATAACCCGCCAGGAACTGCGGGAAGAAGGTCAGGTTGAAGCCGACGAAAACGACCAGCGCAGCGAACCTCGCCCAGCCCTCCGGGTACATGCGCCCCGTAATCTTCGGCCACCAGTAGTGCAGTCCTCCCAGGTAAGCCATGACCGTCCCGCCCACCATCACGTAGTGAAAGTGCGCCACGATGAAGTAGGTGTCCGTCAGGTGAACGTCTAGGCCGAGCGCGGCCAGGTAGAGCCCCGTCATCCCGCCAATCAGGAAAAGACCGATGAAGCCCAGCCCGTAGAGCATCGGCGTGTCGTAGGAGATCGAGCCCTTAAAGAGCGTCGCCGTCCAGTTGAAGACCTTGATGGCCGAGGGGATGGCCACGGCGAAGCTCAGGAATGAGAAGATCATCCCGGCGTAAACCGACTGGCCGCTGACGAACATGTGGTGGCCCCAGACCAGGAAGCCAAAGACCGCGATGGCGATGGAAGAGAAAGCGACGAACGTGTAGCCGAAAATGTTCTTCCGCGAAAAGTTGGCGATTAATTCCGAGATGACGCCCATCGCCGGCAGAATCATGATGTAGACGGCCGGGTGCGAGTAGAACCAGAAGAGATGCTGAAAGAGAATCGGGTCGCCGCCGTAGGTCGGGTCGAAGATGCCGACGTGTGCGAGGCGCTCGAACGCCAGGAGCAGCACCGTGATGGCGATGACCGGCGTGCCTAGAATCATGATCAGGCTGGTGGCGTAGTGCGACCAGACGAAGAGCGGCAGCCGAAACCAGGTCATCCCCGGCGCTCGCATCGTGTGAATCGTGACGATGAAATTCAGGCCCGTCAGGATTGACGAAAAGCCTGTGATGAAGATGCCTATGCCGGCCAGGATGACGTAAGAGTTCGAGAACGTCGTGCTGAACGGCGTGTAGAAAGTCCAGCCGGTGTCTACGCCGCCCGAGACCAGTGCCCAGAGCGTGAAGATTCCGCCAACGACGTAGACGTACCAACTCAAAAGGTTGATGCGCGGGAAGGCCAGGTCTTTCGCCCCGATCATGATGGGGATGAGAAAATTCCCGAGCACGGCCGGGATGGCCGGAATCAGGAAGAAGAAGACCATCAGGATGCCGTGCTGCGTGAAGACCTTGTTGTACGTGTGCGACTGAAAGAGGTCGCCCTGCGGCGTCAAAAGCTCCAGGCGAATCAAGAGGGCGTAGATGCCGCCCAGCAGAAAGAAGAGCGTGACGGACGCCAGGTAGAGCAGCGCTATGCGCTTGTGGTCCCTCGTCAGGAGCCAGGACTTGAGGCCGTACTCGCGGTTCAGATAATTGACGCGCGGCGGCACTTCGGTCGGCTCAATCGATGATGCTAGTTTAGTGTCCATAACCCTTTAAATTAAAATCGCTTGAATTACCGCCCCGGCGTCCGCACGCTCGGCGGCGTGGAGCCGACCGGGTTTGACCTTTGCGAATCCGGCTCCTTCGCCCCCATGCCCTCGGGCGTGGCCGGGGCGGAGCGCTCGTTGTTCTGGCGCGCGGGGGCCGTGGTCGAGAGCCCCTGCGTCCTGGTGGGGCTGAGCGACTTGATGTAAGTCATGATTTGCAGCAGGTGCTCCTCGCTCAACTGCTCCTTGTAATAGGACGGCATCAGGGGCTGTCGGAAGCCCTCGACGATCTGCGACTGCGGCTGGCGAATGGAGTTCCGTATGTAGTCCTCGTTCGCCTCGACGGTCTGCCCGCCTTCGAGCTTGACCTGGCTGCCGAAGAGGCTCACGAGCGGCGGCCCCTTCCCGCCCTCGCCGTTCAGCCCATGGCAGGAAGTGCAGCCCTGCGACTGAAAGAGTTTTTGCCCGGCGGCGACAGGAGATTCCTGGTTCGCGCCCCCGGCGAGCCACTGGTCAAACTCCGTCGGCTCCATGACGTAGACCCACCCGGTCATCCCAGAATGGTTCGTCCCGCAATACTCCGCGCAAAAGAGGTGATAGCGTCCTGGCTTCGTCGGCTCGAACCAGAGCGTGGTGTAGCGGCCGGGCACGACGTCCGCCTTCGTGCGGAAGGCCGGGACGAAGAGGTCGTGTATGACGTCCTCGGTCGTCATGATTAATTTAATCTTGCGCCCGACCGGGACGTGCAGCTCGTTGATCTCGCGCTGGCCCGTCGTGTGCTGGAACTTCCACATCCACTGCTTGCCGACGACGTAGACTTCGAGCGCGTCTTTCGGCATCCGGTACTGGTGGAAATAGAGGTCCGCGCCCCAGACGAACATGCTCATCGCGATGACGAAGGGGATGACCGTCCAGAGCGTTTCGAGCTTTAAGGAACCCGCGACGGGGCGCGGTATCTCGGACGGCGACCGCCTCCTGTACTTGATGACGAAGAAGATGATGGTCGCGCTGATGAGGACCGTGAAGAAGATGGTCACTCCGACCAGGTAGAAGTAGAGCCCGTCCACGCGCGGGGCGAGCGTGGAGGCCCTCTCTGGTATGAATGGAATCCAGCCCTGCATAGCTTTTAAGCCGCTCCTCCTTGATTGAGCCTCGCGGCGGCGGCGTGTTTCGCCCCGGCCTTCCCGCGCCGCTTCATAATCAGAATCAACGCGCCGATCCCCAGGATGGTCGCCACGCCCCCGAGCCGCATGATGTTCATCACGATGGGGCCGTAGCGTCCCGTCGCCGGGTCGTAGTGATAGCAGTAGAGCAGAAGCTGATCCACAGCCGAGCCGATGCGGTTGTCGGAGGCTTCCACCAGTCCCAGCCGCAGGTCCCTGGGGAAATACTCTATGCCGTAAAAGTAGCGCGAGAGGCGGCCGCCCGGCGTCAGAATCATGATGCCGGAAGCGTGCGCAAACTGGTTCGTCTTCTCGTCGTAGTTATAGTGAAAGCCGACCGCATCGGTCAGCCGCCGTATGTTCTCCTGGTCTCCGACGAGAAAGTGCCAGCCCTTCTCAGCGCCAGGGCGGTTGTAGCGCCCGACGAAATCCTGCTTCTTCTCCGCAGCTATCTCCGGCGTCTCGCGCGGGTCGAAACTGACGGTCAGGACGTCAAACTCGCGCCCGACCGTGAAGCTCTGCGTGCGAAGGCCCGCCATCAGCCCCGTCAGAATCTGGTTGCAGAGCATCGGGCACTTGTAGAAGACGAGCGAGAGGATGACAGGCTTCGACTGGTTGAAATACTCGCCCAAACGAACCGTGCGCCCCGTCTCGTCCCTGAACTGTAGATCGAGCGGGATTTGCTCGTTCAACCGCTGCTCGATCTTGACTTCGCGCAGGGCCGGCGGCAATCCGCTCTCGGTCGCGCCAAGCTCCGGGCGCGGACTGTAAAGCGGGGCCGAGCCGTCGTACATTCTCCCCTGCGCGAAGGACAGTGAGCAGAAAGCAGCGAGCAGCAAGCAGACGAAAAAGATTCTACAGCCCGCCGCGGCCACGCTTTCGCCCGCCGCCTTGCTTTTACTGACCACTGACCACCGACCACTGACTACTGCTTTCTTCATTGGTCTCTCTTTTCCGTCATCCGGCCCGAACTCTGGTATGACGGGATGTCCATTCCGTTAATCCCCATCTGCTCTTGCAGCCCCTGGCTGTCCGGGGCCGGGCGGCTTTTGAGGCTGCCGTCTTCGAGGACTCTCTTTTTGGCCTCCTCAATCGGCATGCTCATCTTGCCCGTGCGCGGGTCCGGCTTGCCTTCCAGCACCCCGTCCCAAATCTTGCGCAACTCGTTGTATTCGGCCTGCGGCTCACGTAGCTGGAGGTTGATCGCCTTGCCCTCATTGAGACCCACGCCGAAACCGGGCGCGGCCTGAAGACGGGGCTCGGGCGGCAGCCGCTCCTGCTCGGTCAGCGCCATGGGCCTTGGCTTCGGGTCGTTGTTCGCCGCCCGGCTCTCCAGCACGTTATAGAGAAGCTTCATCAGGACGAACGTAATCACGGTCAGGAAGAAAAGGCCGACGACGAACTTGACGATGGTGCCCACGTCCACGTCGCTCGCCTCGTGGCTCACGTCCGGGTTCTGTATGTGCGACACGTCCGGCGTCTCGTGAATATTGTCCTTGCGCTTTCTAGCCATTCTCTACCTTTCGATTTCGGATTTCGGATTGTGGATTGCGGATTTAAGAACAAGACTCAACTTGTCTTTTCAATCCGCAATCCGCAATCCCAAATCCGCAATTCCTAATGCCCCTTGTGCCGCCCGTGCTCGATGGCCTCTTCAAAGTTCGGGTCGTTGAAGGGCAGGAGCGGGCGTAAATTCAGTTGCCAGATGAAGAAAGCCAGCCACAGCCCGCCGAAGGCGAAGGGGACGATCAAGTCCATCCAACTGAACCTGAAGTGCTCGCGGTTGAACTCGGGCGCGACCAGCCAGAAGATGTCTATGATTCTCATCAGGAAAATCAGCCCGGCGATCATCGCCAGTTTACGCGCGTTGCGCTTCAAGTCGCGCGAGAGCAGGAGCATGAAGGGAAGCGCGAAATGAAGAATCACGAGTCCAATGCCGACCCAGCCCCAGCCGCCGCGCAGACGGTGCAGATACCACTTCGTCTCCTCTGGGATGTTGCCCGACCAGATAATCAAAAACTGCGAGAAGGCGAAATACGCCCAGAGCATCACGAACGCCAGGAGCAATTTCCCCAGGTCGTGAAAGTGGGGCGCCAGCACAACACCTTCCAGGGGTTTGCGCGTCGCCAGCCAGACCATCACGGCGATGACGAAGGAGAAGGCCGAGAGCACCCACCCGGCCACGTAGAGCAGCCCGTAAATGGTCGAAAACCATTCGACGTTGAGCGACATCACCCAATCGACGGAGGCGAACGTCACCGTCAAAACGAAGAGGATGATTCCGGGGCCGCTCAGCTTCTGCATCTTGCTCGAGTACTGTCTTTCAGCAGTCCGGTCCTGGTCCGCAGACCACTTGTTCAAAAGGAACATCATCCCGAGCCAGATGGCGAAATAGATGGCGGTGCGAATCAGGAAGAACGCGGGGTTGAGATAAGGCCGCTTCGCCTCAATGATTCTCCTGACGCCCGCTTCGTGAACCTGGTCCAGGTGCATCCACTCGTAGAGGTGCGTCATCCCGAAGATGGCTATGGGCAGAAAGAGCAGGAGCATCAGGGGCAGGGTCCGCGTCCCGGCTTCCAAGACGCGCCGGATGACCAGGCCCCATGCGCCGCCCGTCAGGTGTTGCAGCATCAGGAGGCCCAGGCAGCCGAGCGTCACGCCCGTCCAGAAGACGTAGCCGACTAGATAGGAGCGGAAGAACTGGTCTATGCTCCCGCCGATGGCAGGGATGTACGCGCCCACGATTAAGATGAGCATCGCCACCGCGCCGACGATCAATGCGCGCTGCTGGTAGCGCGCAGTCTCTCGCGGAGTCGCGTAGGTCAAGTTTTGCACTCTCGTCGCCGCCACTATCTGTGTCCTCCGCTCTCACCCTGGCCCTCGGTAGCGTTGTTGTTGTGCGCGGGCGCGAGTTGCTGGTTCATCTGGCTCAGTTGCAGGGCGCGTATGTAGGCGGCAATGGCCCAGCGGTCCTGCACTGGAACCTGTGCCCTGTAAGGCGGCATCGCGCCGAACCCTTCGGTCATGACCCTGAAGAAGTAGCCGACGCGCGCCTGTCGCAAGCGGTCTTCGTGATAGGTGGGGGGCTTTCGGTAGCCGCGCCTGACGATCATACCGTCGCCCTCGCCCGTCTCGCCGTGGCACATCGCGCAGAAGATGCGATAACGCTCCTGCCCGCGGTTGATAACTTCAGCCGTGACCGGGAACGGAAAATCCGCCGCGTCGTCATCCGCGCCAGCCCTGCCTTGGGCCGACGAAGAAGAAGTTGCGCCCGCCTGCTGCGTGTTCGCGTTCCCACCGGCAGTCTGCATGGTCGAACTGCCGCCGCCCTCTGCGCTGGCTCCGCCACCTTCCTGTCCACCTTGATTCCCGCCACCCGCCTGATTCTGATTTCCGGCCCCCGGCCCCTGACCCCCGGCCCCAAATTTCCCCGCGCTCTTGCCCGTGTAAAGCTGGCTGTCTGCTTTCAAGTATCCGCGCGGCACCGTCCCCTCGACGATGGGGCGCGAGGAGAGGCCGTCCTTGAAGAAAGTGCTCGACTCGTAAGCCTCGTAGCGGGGCTGATCCTGCATGTCCTGGCGACAGCCGGCGAAGAAGAGTAAGCAGCAGGCAGTGAGCAGTAAGCAGCCAAAGCGCATCGCGCGCGGGCGACTGCTGACTGCTAACTGCTCACTGCTCACTGCAAACTGTCTTTCAGACTTCGACATCTACCACCTCTTTGGGATTCAGGCTTTCCAGAAAACTCTTCGCCTTGTCGTGGTCGAACTTCGGGTCGTTGGCCTCGATCACCAGGAAGAAACGGTCGCGCGAGGCGAGCGCGAACCGCTCTGCGTTAAAAACAGGATGGTAGGGCTGCGGGAGCTTGTTCAGGGCCAGCATCCCGAAGACCGCGGAGAAGGCGGCGAAGAGCACAGTCATCTCAAAAGTAATCGGAATGAACGACGGCCAACTGTGATAGGGACGGCCCCCCACGTTGATCGGGTAGTCAATCACCGCCACGTAGTACTGCAACCCATAGCCCACCAGGCCCCCGATGATGCCGCCGATGAGCACGATCAGCGGCAGGCGCGTCTTGTGAAAGCCGATGGCCTCCGACAATTCTTCAATCGGGTACGGCGAGTAGGCGTTAATCCGACGATAACCCGCGTCGTAAGTCGCGCGCGCGGCCTCAACCACGTCCGTCGGGCTATCGAATTCGGCCATCAGGCCGTAGAGCGGTGGCTTAGTTTCCATAACTTTTCAGTGGTCAGTGGTCAGTGGTCAGTGGTCAGTTAGCAATCAGTTGTTTTTAACTGGCCACTGACCACCGACCACTGACCACTGCTTCTCATGCATGTTCCTCCTCGACTTCCGCCTGCGGCAGGATGGTCCGCATCTCGAAGATCGAGATGATGGGCAGGAAGCGTATGAAGAGGAAGAGCAATGCGCAAAAGAGCCCGATGGTCCCGATTAACATCGTCCAGTCCCACATCGTCGGGCTGTACATGCCCCAAGATGAGGGCAGAAAATCTCTATGCAAACTCACCACGATGATGACGAAGCGCTCGAGCCACATCCCGACGCCGACGACCAGCGAGAGCAGCCAGAGAACCAGCAGATTGCTCCTGATCTTCTTCGACCAGAGGAGCTGCGGGATGACGCCGTTACACAAAATCAGCGCCCAGTAAAGGTAGGCATACGGCCCCGTCATCCGGTTAAAGATCATGTAGCTTTCATACTCGTTGGCGCTGTACCAGCCAAAAAATGCCTCCATCGCGTAGCCGTAGACGACTATCAGCCCTGTGGCCAGCATCACCTTCGCCATGTTGTGTATGTGGCGCATGGTGATGAAGTCTTCGAGCTTGTACCACTTCCTCAAAGGGATGGTCAGCGTCAGGACCATGGCGAAGCCCGCGTAGATTGCGCCCGCGACGAAGTAGGGCGGGAAGATGGTCGCGTGCCAGCCCGGAATCTGCGAGACGGCGAAGTCGAAGCTGACGATGGTGTGCACCGAAAGCACCAAAGGCGTGGCCAGCCCGGCGAGCAAAAGGTACGCTGTCTCGTACCTGAGCCAGTGGCGCGCGCTCCCGCGCCAGCCCATCGCCAGGAGCCCGTAAACTTTCTTCCACGCGGTGCTCTTGGCGCGGTCGCGAAGCGTCGCAAAATCCGGGATCAGCCCGATGAACCAGAAGAGCGCCGAAACGGTCGCGTAGGTCGAGACCGCGAAGACGTCCCACATCAGGGGACTGCGAAACTGCGGCTGGATTCCCATCGTGTTCGGGTAAGGGAAGAGCCAGTAGGCCAGCCAGGGCCGTCCCGTGTGCAGCAGCGGAAAGAGCCCGGCGCAGGCGACGGCAAAGAGCGTCATCGCCTCTGCGAAGCGGTTGATAGATGTGCGCCACTCCTGGCGAAGCAGGAGCAGGATGGCGGAGATCAGGGTTCCGGCGTGGCCGATGCCGATCCACCAGACGAAGTTGATGATGTCGAAGGCCCATCCGACGGGGACGTTATTGCCCCAGATGCCGATGCCCGTGAAGACCAGGTTGGTGATGGTCAACAGCAGGATCATCGTGATCGAGAAGGCGATGGCGAACCCTATGAACCACCAGATCGGCGTCTTGCGCTTGAGGACCAGGGAACTGATCTTGTCCGTCACGGACGCAAAATCGTGCCCCGGCTCGATTAGCGGCGCGGTCTCGGTCTTGTGTATCCGAACGTCGTCGTGTGGTTGATCCACTTCTGATGCCATAAACTTTTAAGCCTTCTCCGCAATCTCTTTATTCGGGTTCTTCAATGCCGACAGATAAGTCGTCCGCGGCTGCGTGTTGAGGTCCGGTAGCAAGGAATAGTTTCGCTGCTCGGCCTTCAACTTCGAGACGCGGGCCGCAGGGTCATTGATGTTGCCGAAGACGATGGCCTCGGTCGGGCAGACAGCCTGGCAGGCCGTCACAATCTCGCCGTCGGCGGCCTTGCGTCCCTCCTTCTCGGCCTCGATCTTGCCCCACTGAATGCGCTGCACGCAGTAGGTGCACTTTTCCATCACGCCGCGGCTGCGGATCGACACTTCCGGATTACGCATCAACTGGTAAGTCGGCGTCGTCCAGTCCTGGTAGAGCAGGAAGTTGAAGTGACGGACCTTGTACGGGCAGTTGTTCGAGCAATAGCGCGTGCCGACGCAACGGTTGTAGACCATGTCGTTGAGGCCCTCGGCGCTGTGCACAGTCGCGTGCACGGGGCAGACAGGCTCGCAAGGCGCTTGCTCGCAGTGCATGCAGGGCACAGGCATGAAGTACGGCCCTTCCGGGTTGTTCTCGTCTGCGCCCGCGAAATAGCTGTCGATTCTCAGCCAGTGCATCTCGCGGCTGCGCTGCACCTGCTCCTTGCCGACGACCGCAATGTTGTTCTCCGACTGGCAGGCGACGACGCAGGCGTTGCAGCCCACGCAGGAGCTGACGTCTATGGCCATGCCCCAGGCGTAGTCACGCTTGGAGTAGTCGTACTGCGGGTACATGGACTCGTCATAGGATGACTCGCCGTGCGGCAGGCCGTGCTCTGCGCCTTCTTTGGCCTCCGTGGGCTCGTGCAGGTACTCTTCGAGCGTCTGCGAGCGCACCACGTTGCGGTTCTCCATCAGGTGATGAAGCTGCGTGACGGCGAGCGAGAACTGCCCTTCGGCTTTCCTGACGCTCGCCCCGGCCAGAGACCAGGGCGAATCGGCCGTGCGAAGCGCGTAGGCGTTGAAACCTTTCCCTGTGCCAACGCGGCCCGCCTGCGTGCGCCCGTAGCCGAGGTGAATTGTGACGACGTTGTCGGGCTGCCCCGGCGTAATCCAGATGGGGGCCGTGACGTTGCGCCCGGCGTGCTCGATGGTGATGGTGTCAACGTTAACGTCGCCGCCGTGCGTCCCTATCTTCTGCATGAGGGCGAGCGCGCGCGCGGTCGCGGGGCTGATGAGCGCGGCGTTGTCCCAGGTCAGCTTGTTCTGCGGCTTCGGTAATTCCTGTAGCCAGCCGTTGTTCGAGAAGCGCCCATCGTAAATCGAGGGGTCCGTGCGAAAGACTATCTCGAAAGCTGAGGCCGGGGGCCGGGGGGCGGGGGGCGGTTGTGCGCCGCCCTGACCCGGAGCGCGAACCGATAAGCCTTCTCTAGGCTTCGCCGCCGTGTTCGGGATG
>DATEMM010000027.1:0-6360 GCA_035275605.1 Pyrinomonadaceae bacterium | reverse complement strand
CATCGCCAACGGTTTGAGGGAACCGGCCGAGCGCCTATCCCTCGCCCGGAAGGTTGCGCAATCGCGCGTTTTGCGGCGCGACGCTTCAGCAGCAAACGTTTCCCGATTAGCCCGATAGAGCTCTTCATGCTGTCAGACCTGACCCCCACCTACACGCCGGCCCAGAGCGGCGCGAGCCCGCGTCGCACGGAACTTTTGCGCGCGGCCTGTCTGGCTCTGGCCCTGTCCGCCCTGGCCGTCTTCGGCGCGGGCTGCGGCGCGGCGAGCGGAGAGGCGACCGGCCAGGAAAGGCAGCAGCAGCAGAGGGAGCGCCGCGTCACCACCCAACCGCCCGACAGCCCGGAAACCACCAGTAGGACAGGCCAAACAAAGATGCCCGACACGAACGTCGAGAAGAATGAGAGCAAGTCTCCCGCCCCCTTCTACACCGCGCTGAAGAAGGCGCTTAAATCGAGAGACACAAAGCTGGAGACGGTTTGCGAGACGGATGACCCGGTCTCGCGCCGCGTCCTGGAAGATTACGGCGCGATGTTTCTGGCCGCACGCGACGTCACCCCGCCCCCTGTCTGCATCTTCGCAAACGAGGACGAGGTCGAGCAGTTTCAGGAGGACGTTAGCTACACGACCGCAATGATTGGAGGAGACCGGGTCGAGTTGCAGCCTGCGGCGATGAGCGCGCTGATGGCTGCGCGCGAAGAGGCCCGGGCGCTACGCCTGGACATCACGCCGCGCGGCGGCGAGGAGGCCGCGCGCCGCAGCTACCAGGACACCCTGCGCTTGTGGAACACACGCTTTCTGCCTGCGCTCACCTACTGGAGCAGGCGCGGCCGTCTCTCCAAAGAGCAGGTCGCTGCCCTGCGCAAGCTCCCCTTGAGAGATCAGGTGCGCGAAGTCCTCGAACTTGAGAAGAGCGGCATCTTCTTCAGCAAAGATTTTTCGAAATCCATCCTCTACTCCATCGCCGCGCCGGGAACCTCTCAGCACCTGGCGATGTTGGCGCTCGACGTCGAACAGTTCGCCGACGAGCGCGTGCGTCGCATACTGGCCTCGCACGGCTGGTTCCAGACGGTCCTGAGCGACCTGCCTCATTTCACCTACCTGGGCCTGGAAGAGAAAGATTTGCCGTCGCACGGGCTGCGCCCTCTCGTCTCCGGCAGGCAACTGTTCTGGATACCGAACGTCGGCGACTGACGCAGAGGCGGCTTCAGCCGTCTTGAGCTTTCCATGTCCTTCCCGCTTAGAGAGAATGATTCTACGAGGATGAAACGCTGCCCGACATGCCAGCGCACTTACGCGGACGACACGCTGAACTTCTGCCTTGAGGACGGCTCGCCGCTAACCGGCATCGGCAGCGCCGGACTGGACGAGACCCTGACGCTGGAAGCCAATGAGCCGCCGCCGACCGAAGTTCTCCCGCCCGGACTCGCGCCCACTGTGCCAGCGCGCAAGGCCGCCGGGACCACGCGGCATCAGGCGCGCAGCACCCAGGAGGATTTTCAGCAGGTATCCGCGCCGCCGCAGACCGCGCAGCGCAACACCACGTCGGTCGTCGTGTTGACTGTTGCGGCCACCATCCTTCTGCTCGGGTTGGGCGGCCTGGGTGCCTGGCTGCTCCTCAAAGACAACGGCGGCGGGAATCTTAACGGCACGCAGGCGGGAACCAATTCGTCGCGCACAGACAATACGGGCGGGATGCAGTCAAACGTCAACTCCAACACCACGTCCGGCAACACGACGAAGCCCACGGTAAGTCCGACCCCCGACTACACGCCGTCCCCGACTCCCTCGCCTACAACGCAGACTGTGGACGCGGCCGCGGTTCGCGCGGAAGTCTCCAACGCCCTGAACGGCTGGAGGCAGACGATGACGAACCCGGACGTGGACGCGCACATGAGTTATTACGCGGACACCCTGCACACTTACTACAACGCCAGCAACGTCAACGTCAGTCGCGTGCGCGCAAACGTCGCGCGCGCGTTTAGCTCCTACTCCGTGTTCGACGTGCGCGTCACCAACCTGCGAATCGAGGTTGATCCGTCGGGCCAGAAAGCCACCGCCACCTTCGATAAGACTTTCGAGTTCAGGAATGACGAGAAGACCTACGCCGGGTCGGGGCTGAACAGGTTCTGGTTTGAAAAAATCGGCGGCCGGTGGCTCATCACGGGCGAGAAAGATTTGAGGACCTATTACTAAAGAAGGAGACTCTTGATGAACAACAGGAAGGTTCTGGTTTTCCTCTGCTCTTGCCTGCTGGCGGCCGGATGCGGTCAAGCAGGCAGCACGAATAACAGCAGCAGCAGCAGAAGCACCGTCACGACCAATACCACCACGACCAGCACGACGAACGCCGGGGCCAGCCCGAAGGCCAACACAGAGGCCGCGAAGCCTGCGACGGAGACGGCCGCTCCCGGTACTAAGCTTTCCAAACCGGAAGAGGCCGCCGAAGGGCTTTTCAACGCCTGGAAGAGGAAGGACCGCGACGAGGCCGCCAAGTTTGCCGTCAACGCAGCCATCGCAGAACTCTTCGTCCAGGGCGGCGGCGGCCCCGAGGGGATGCAGTTTCAGGGCTGTGACAAACAGGGAGACAGCTACCTTTGCGGCTACTATTACGAAGGCGGCGGCCTCATCATGAATGTTGAAGAGAACCAGGCGACGGGTTACAAGGTAACTTCGGTCGCGTTCATTGCAGATTAATCAGGGAGGGAACTTTGGGGATGAGAAAATTTAGTTTGACGAAGATGAGGACGCTCGTCGTCGCGGCTCTTTTGCTGATGACGGCCGTCGTTGTCCCTGCGCAGAGAGACCGCACGCGCCGCGTCCGTTTCCAGCGCGGGCGCACGACGACCGTCATCAAGGACGCTGTCGTGCGCGGCACGCGGGACCGCTACGTCCTGCGCGCGGGCCGCGGGCAGACGCTGACCGTGCACATCACTTCGCTAGAAGACAACGCCGTCTTTGACATCTACCGCCCGGCGGGCCGACGCACTCTGGAGGGCGCGCAGGAGACCACGGACTGGACGGGCGAGTTGCCGCGCAACGGAGACTACGTCATAGAGGTCGGCGGCACCCGCGGCAACGCCACCTACACGCTCGAAATAACGATCAGGTAGTGATCAGTGGTCAGTGGTCGGTGGCCAGTGGTCAGTGAAAAACAGAAACTCGGCGCTGCTGCTGGTCTTTCTTTTAACTGGCCACTGACCACTGACCACCGACCACTGTTTTTCGTTTGCTTGTCCGCGTAAAAGTGCTAGACTACTGCCTCGCACCGCCAATGACCTGGCATTGCGCGCCCCTCTCCCGTATCTTTACGGGCTATAAAGCAAAATCTTTTAAGTATCGCGCCGCACGACACGCGCCTTTTTGTCTCCCCTGTGCAAGTGCATTGTCGAGCGACCCCTTACCCCGAAAAGAGGGTCAGTATGGATGTCCCCCAAATTATCGCCGGACGATTCCGCATTGAATGCGAGATCGGCACGGGCGGCATGGGCACTGTCTACCGCGCCACACACCTAGGGCTGGAACGCCCCGTCGCCGTCAAAATCATCAAACCGGAATTCGCCTCGGACCCGGACGTGGCCGACCGCTTCATGCGCGAGGCGCGGACGATGGCCAAACTGCGCCACCCGCACGCCGCCATGATCTTCGACGCGGGCAATCTGCCCGACGGCCGCCACTTCATCATCATGGAGTTCGTCGAAGGCCACACGCTCTCGGAAGCCCTGGAGCGCGAGGGCCGCTTCGCGCCCGAGCGCGCCGTCCGCATCGCCTCGGACATCTGCGACGTGCTGGCCGAAGCGCACAACCTCGGCATAGTCCACCGCGACCTCAAGCCCTCCAACATCATGCTCAACGAGAGGGGCGTCTGCGTGCTCGACTTCGGCGTCGCCAAAGTCCTGGCCACGTCCGCCGACGTGACGCACACGCACGCCACCACGGGCTCCGGCGTAATCGTCGGGACCCCGCGCTACATGTCGCCGGAGCAGTGCCTGGGGCAGCGCGTCGGGGCGCGCAGCGACCTCTATTCGCTTGGCGTCCTGCTCTACGAGATGCTGACCGGGCGGCCCCCCTTCACGGACCCGCTGGCTTCGGCCGTGCTCGTCAAACAGGCTACGGCCGCGCCGCCGCCGCTCCCGAAATTGCGCGAAGACCTGCCGCGCGCACTCGTCGTCGCCGTCCATACGCTGCTCGCGAAGCGGCCCGACGACCGCCCGCCGAATGCCAGGGCCGCGCAGAAGCTGCTCGAAAAGAGTGTGGCCCGCTCGCCGCGCTCTGCGAACGACACGCAACCCTTTTCCTCGACGGTCGCCGCGCTGAGCGTCAAACGCAGCGCGTTCTTCCGCGCTGCCACGCCCCTGGCAATGATCGCCCTGCTCGGCCTAGGCTTTCTAGCCTGGGGTCGCGGAGCGGAGAGCAAAGAGTCAGCGACGACTGGCGAAGTGGCCCAAGCCTCCACGCCCGCTGCCGCCGCCACAGCTTCGCTCGATTCTTCGTTCACGGGCGCGCCGATGCATCGCGTCGTCAACGCTCCGCTCTCGCTCGACGCGGCGCGCGAACTGGTCAACTCCGTCTCCCACGGGCAGCAGATCGGGGCCGTTCACGTGGTGAACACGGACCGCAAACAGCAGGCCCAGGCCGTCATCGCCGTCCAGGACGAGCGTGGCAAGGGCCGCACACACCTCTTCGTGATGGAGCCGCGCTCCGGGCGTTATCGCGTCATCGCGCGCACGCCGCTCGACGCGCCCGGATTCAGCGGGGCCAGTTGGACGACCGAAAGCCGGGACATAGACGGAGACGGTTACGACGAGGTGATCTGCACGGGCTCGAACCCTAAAGGCCACGCGTCGAACTATCGCATGGTGATTTATGTCCCGCGCACGCGACGCGCCTACTCCATGCGCGTCGAGAACGCTGCGCTCGGGGCGAGGAAGGCGCGCACGACCTTCTCGCCGAACGTCCTGACGCGCGAGGCTGCGCCCTATCGCGCGGCCCTTAACCAGAGAGCCCGCGCGGCGGTCGCTACGTTTTAAGGATTAGGAAGGAAGAGGGCGAGGGTTAAGCTTTGCCGCGGGTCTTCACCTGGTGCAGATTTCGTCCGCGAACGTGACCCACTTGCCGTCCGCGTCCTGCCTCTCCCAGAGGGCGTAAAACTGCCTGTCATTCACTCTGGTTATCGTTTCCCTGATTCTAGTTTCCGCTGCCCCGTCATTCATGGTGCCACCGAGCACCAGCCGGTTCGACTCCCAGCCGGGACTTTCGACGCGCACGAACGTCCCGCCTGTGGTGAAGGCGAAACGCTCGATCTTTTTGCCGCCAGCTCTCCAAAAATCGTTTGTGATTTTCTCGCCGTTTCTTTCCACAACCCCTGAGAGCCAGCCGCCTTGCAGGTCTTCTTTGACAGTCCAGTTGAAAGAGAGCTTTGGGTTATCTCTAATCCTAACCACCCAGCTCCCCTTGAAATAATTGATGCCGGATGAAGTCTCGGACGGGAAAGACTTGGCGGCGTAAAAGAGTCCTCCTCCAGCGAGGATGATAAGCGCTGAAGCGACGACCCCCACCCCTTTGACTGATTTGATAATCATAGTTTTCGTGCCGTCAAAAAATTGAAGAAACAGAAGGCATCGAATCATACGCTACCCGCCACGCTCCTGTTCCACCGGGCGGTTCAATAGCGCTCCTTCTACCGGGATGTCTGCGACTTAAAAACCTCCGGCCCCTTTCTCTCTCACTTGTCGCCTGCCAGCCGGTCGTGTCAAGATAGCTTTTGCTTTAGCATCCTTGGCCAGTAGAAAGAGGCTGACACCGCTCCCTTTTATGTCCCGCGCACGGTTCGACCAATCCTCCTGTGACCAGCTCGCAGATTGCGTTCGCGAAATAGAGGCCCAGACTGATGCCGAGATCGTCATCGCCGTGCGCGCTCGCTCAGGCAATTACCGCCACGCGGACTACCTCTGCGGCGCTCTTCTGGCCTTCCTGGGGCTCCTCTTTCTGCTCTTCTCGCCGTTTGACTTCCGGCACTACTTTGTCGCAATTGACGTCGTGCTCCTGTTTGCGCTCGGGAGTTATCTCTGCTCGCGCAGCAGCGCTTTGCGGCGGCTCCTGTCCTCGAAGGAGTACCGCGCCGAGGCTGTCAGGACGGGCGCGGCGGCCATGTTCTACGAGGCTGGAATCGCCAACACGGACGCGGAGATGGGCGTGCTCATCTACCTCTCGCTGTTGGAGCGGCGGCTGGAGATGATCGCAGACCGCGGCGTCCTGAAGGCCATGCCGCCGCTCGAATGGAACGAGCGCGTTTACGAGCTGCACCGCGCGGGCCGCATCCCCGAGCTGGACACGATAAGGCAAAGGATTCAAGAGCTGGGC
>DATEMM010000026.1:0-6760 GCA_035275605.1 Pyrinomonadaceae bacterium | reverse complement strand
GTCCGCCTGTTTGGCCTTCGTGTAGTCGCCCTGGCCGGTCGGATCGACTTGAATGACTTTGCCGCCGTATTCGAGCTGTAGGCTCGCGTGCATGATCGGCGTGATGGTGACGTCGCCCTCCGTAATGGTAACGGGCTGCTCCGGCGTCGCCTGCGGCGTAGGCGAAGCGGCGGCCGCATTCGCCTGCGTCGCGTTCGTTTGGTTCCCGCTGGTTTGTGACGCGCCGCAAGCGAGTGAGGCTGAGGCGACCATCAATATCATGACCAGCAAGGCGAGCTTTCTACGCTCCGACCCTTCAATCTTCCGACCCGGTTTTCCTGCAAGCTCTTTACTCTCTGACGGCGTCATGTTCTTCCCTCCGACGATATAAGGGATGCGCGCGCCTGAGCGGGCGCTTTACAGCATCACTTTATTATTAATGATTTGTCGCTGGAGTTTTATTGTCGCTAATCCGAGCCAAAAGTAAAAGTGCCGATGCTCCTTAGAGCGGCGGGCCGTCATGAAAATAATCGTAACCGGAATCAAGCACGGCTCGTCTTGCACATTGACTGGCCGGATTGGGGCGTCATTCTCTCCTGTGTCCGATGCGGCTCTAATATAATTCACTACAAAATGGAGAAAGACAGATGAAATTTGTTAGTCCGAAGAAAATAGTCGGCGCCATCACGCTGGCCGGGACAATGCTGCTCGTCGGAGTCATCGGGTTCGCACAGCAGCCGGGGACTCAGGGCCAGGGCGGCCAGGAGCGCGCTGGACGTCAGTGGCACGGTAGGGGCGGCAAAGGCGGTCGCGGCCACATGGGCGGCGGGTTCGGCTTTGGCGGGCGCTTCGGTGAGCAGCTTAACCTGACCGACGCCCAGAAGGCTCAGATCGAGCAGATCACTACCCGCTACCGCGAGAGCTTCAAGGCCAATCGCCAGCGCGGCATGGAAGGTCGCAGGGGCGGCTTCGATGCGTTCAACGGCGGCACGTTCAACGAGGCAGAGGTGCGTGCGGCGGCTCAGGCAAGGGCCAACGCCCGCGTCGAGATGGAAGTCGCGCGTGCGCGCATGATGTCCGAAATCTACAACGTTCTCACGGCTGAGCAGAAAGCGCAGATTGCGCAAGCGCGCCAGTTGCGGGAGCAGAAACGACAGGAGCGCCGCGCCGGCCGCCAGGCAGGCTCCGGCCAGAACTAGGTAAGACCGTTTTCCCGACCGCAGGGGCGTGGGGCCATTTCGAGTCTCGCGCCTTTGCGGGAGGCGAAAGCCAGGCAGTTCATCGAGGGGGGTTTGAAGTATGAAAAAGCTATTCGGGTTGATTATGTGTCTAGTCCTGCTCGCCGGAGCGATGACGCCCGCGCTGGCACAGACCTATGGCGGGCGTTACCGGACGCGCAGGTACGATAATTCGCGGCGTGTTTACTATGACGGGCGCTATGACCAGCGCTCCTTCTGGGAAAAGCACCGCGATAAGGTGACGGTCGCGGCCGGTGCTGGCGCCGGTGCCGCAATCGGCGGGTTGGCTGGCGGCCAGAAAGGCGCGATAATCGGCGCACTCTTAGGCGCAGGCGGTTCGGCTCTGTACACCTACAAGCTGCGTGACCGCGACGGTCGCAGGTACTATCGCCGTCGTTAGGAAACGGCTCACGAGCGAGATTTAAGAGCCTGCGCGCACGCTTCCGATTGCAGGTAAAGCGCAGGCCGCTAGGTTAGTTGGATTAAGGCAGCCCTGGGCGTCGGGGCTGCCGCTTTATTTTCTGAGCGGGAATCGAAGCGGCGGGACATGCACAGTTGACGACTCTATGGACGAGATGACGGATAACTCCGACCCCGCGCTTCGACAGCAGCAGCCGGATTCAGTTGCGGAGAAGACTGCTCTTGAGTCTTCGGACGTCGCACTCGTCGAAGGCGCACGCGGGGGCGACGAGGCGGCTTTCGAGGAGCTTTTTAACCGTCACCGCCGTCGCGTCGCGCTCATCGCGGGCCGCTTTTTCCGCCAGCGCGAGCAGATCGAAGAGGTCGTGCAGGAGAGCTTCACGAAAGCCTACTTCGCCCTCAACGATTTTTCCAACACGCAGGAGAATTCTTTCGCCGCGTGGCTGGCCCGCATCGCTTTCAACACCTGCTACGACGAGTTGCGCCGTTTGAAGCGCCGACCCGAGAGCACGCTCAGCGACGTCTCCGAAGAAGAGTTTGCCAGCCTGAGCCGTCACCTCTCGACCGAAGAAGCTGGGCGCGACGTCGAATCCGCACTCGTCTCGCGCGACCTGGCCACGAAGTTGCTCTCGCGCCTCGGCCCGGAAGACCGCCTCGTCCTGGTCATGCTGGACGCGGAAGGGCTGTCGGTGGCCGAAATCGCGAAATTAACCGGCTGGTCGGTCCCCAAAGTCAAAGTGCGCGCGCACCGCGCGAGGGCGCACCTGCGCCGCTCGCTCAAGAGATTCCTGTAACCGGAAAACGCACCCTCGCGTTTTCATTGATGAGGCCGCCACTAATTCTTCGGGCGACCGAAAGCTGAGGAAAAGCCATGATTGGCAAAAAGAGAGATCGCGGATTGGACGAGCGCCTCGACCTACTTGGTCGAGAGATTGTCCGCGCCTCGGCGGCGAACGAAACGGAAGCCGCCGCTGCCGCCGACGCGCCTTTCCTTTATACGCGCGTGCACTCGCGCATCAATGCCGAGCGTGAGCAGCGCGAAGAGAAAGAGCGATGGTTCACGATGCTCGCGGTGGCCTGGCGCGCCGTGCCGACGATGGCGTTGGTGGCCGTCTTCGCCGTCGCCATGTTTCTGTTTACGAACTTCGGCACACAGTCGCCTGCGGGCGCTGGTTACGACACGCTCCTGACGAGCGACGCCGAAGTTGAGAGCGTCGTCTTCGCAGACAATCGCACCCTCTCTAACGACGAGGTCCTGGCGACCATTCTGAGCGATGACGAGCAGGAGGCTGCAAGATAATGACGCCGCGTGGAAAAACAAGACTCAAGATTTGGCTCGTCGTGCTGGGTGTCTTTCTTCTGGGCGCTGTGACGGGCGCGGCCCTCAGCAGTCTCTACCGGACCGGCGCCGACGCGCGCCAGGAGAGGCGTGGGGGCGGTCGTCGTGACAAGGGAGAAGTCTTCGAGCAGATGAAGCGCGACCTTAACCTGACCGACAGCCAGGCGACGGAGATTCGCGCCATCATCGAACAGAGCCGTGAGGAGTATCGCGCGCTCCGCAACGAGACCCGCCCGCGCTATGACTCGGTGCGCGCCAACGCGCGGGCGCGAATCCGCGCGCTGCTCAATCCTGAGCAGCAGCAGCTCTTCGACGCCAAGATCGCGGAAAGGGACGCGCGGCGCGAGGAAGGCAAGAGGCGAGAGCGCTGAAGCTCTCCCGCTTGACCAGGCGTTTCAGAGAAATGCTCTCCCGGAAGGTGGCGAGTGTGATGCGCAGTTCGACCGCTTCAATCAAGGCTCTGTCCAGCCGCTTCGCGAGTTTGCCTCCAGCCGTGCGGATGCAGCTCACGAAAAGGCTGCTCGATTCAGGCACCACGGATCAGGCTTTGGGCCAGGCCGTAAAGAAGAGTTTTCTGGAAAGGTTCTGGGAAGAAGTTGAAGAAGCCTACGGCGATCATTCGCAGTCGGTGAACCCTTTCGCGCCGGGGAAGAAGGAGCGCGGGTCAAGTCTGCGGCGAGTGAAAGCCGCGAACGAGGGGGACGACGAGCAGGGCGGGTTTTTCCCCTGGGGTATGCGGCAATTGAATTGGCTCGCACGGTCTTAAAGTAAGGTCATCCTTAATGAGAAAGATTTTAATAATTTCTGCGGTCTCGGCGTGTGCGCTCCTGTGTGGCGGCGCACGCGTATCAGGGCAGACCGGCACGGACGCGCAGGCGAAAGCTCCCGCGCAAACGACCACGAGCATCACTCCGAACCGGGTCATCGGCGACGTGACGGCGATTGACGCGTCTTCTCAAAGCGTCTCGTTGAAGGTTGACGGGGTGACGGGCGCGGTCGTCGCCGTGCTCAACGACAAGACCGTTTACTACCGGGCCAAGTCGGACATCCTTTCGCGCGCCGCGACCGCCACGATCTCGCCCTCCGACCTGGAGAAGATAACGCTGGCGGACGTTGGCGAGGGCGACCGCGTGGTGGTGCTCGGCAAGGTGGCGGACGACCGGAAATCCGTCCCGGCACGCATTCTAATCGTCGCGACCAAAGCAGACATCGCACAGAAATTAGAGCGCGACCGCGAAGAATGGAGACGCCGCGGCATAGTCGGCACGGTCTCCGCCCTCAACCCGGAGACGAAAGAGATCACGCTTCAACTGCGCTCACTCATGGGCGAGCAGAGCGTCGTCATCGCGGCGGGCGGAGAGAAGGTTAAGTTCCGCCGCTACGCTCCCGGCTCCGTCAAGTTCAGCGACGCGCGGCCCAGTTTCCTCGGCGAGATTAAGGTCGGCGACCAACTCCGCGCCAAGGGCGACCGCAGCGAAGACGGCGCGCGCTTTACGGCCGAAGAGATTGTCACGGGCACCTTTCGTTCGATTCGCGGCGCGGTCGAAAGCGTGAACGCGCAGGCCGGCGAGATTAAGGTCAAAGACAGGTTGACGGGGCAATCCGTGATCGTTTCCGTCAGCAAGGATTCGCTGGTCCGCCGCCTTCCGCCCGAGTTTGCGCAGCGCTTGATGATGCGCGGCCAGCGCGGAGGCCCTGGTGCCGGCGGCGCCGCTCAAGGTGAAGCCGCCGGAAACTCTACGCAGCAAAGACCGGCTCAGGGCGAGGGCGGCTGGCAGCGGCGACGTCCCGAAGGGGCAACCGGAGAAGCGGGAGGCATGACTGGCAGACGCCGCATGGGCGGCGGCCCGGACTTACAGGAGATGCTGGAGAGGATGCCCGCCGTGACGATTGAGGAATTGAAGCCGGGCGAGATGGTCATCGTTTCGAGCACGGTTGGAGCCGACCCTTCGCGCGCGACGGCCATTGCGCTCGTGACCGGCGTCGAAGCTCTCCTTCAAGCCCCGGCCGGACAACCGCGCGCGGGAGGCGGGCAAGGGACATCGCTGGGCCTGCCGAGCGGCGCGCTCGATCTCGGAATCGGAACGCCGTAAGTATCGAACGGCTCACGGCAAGCATGAGCATTTTTTCTGAAACGGGCGCGGGAAGTGAAAGAGCGCCCTCTAAAATCAAGGCATTGGTGAAATAGTGATGTATTTATTCGGACGATTTATAAAGCTGGGCGTGGGACTCGCGCTCTCATTGATTCTGTTTGCCGCCGCCGCTTTCGCTCAGCAGGGCGCGGGCGGCACATTGCGCGGCCGTATCGTAGACCAGTTCGGCGGCGCTATCATCGGCGCGACCGTTACAGTCGTTGACGCGGCGGGCGTGGAGAAGACCGCCACGACCAACGACGAAGGACTCTACGTCGTCAATGGTCTGGCTCCAGGCACCTACACTGTGCGCGCGCAGGCCGCCGGTTTCGCCCTTTACGAGAACACGACGGTCGAGGTTAAGGCGGGCCAGCGTGACGCGTTCGACATCACGCTCGAAGTGACCATCGAACAGTCGGAGGTGACGGTCGCGGGCGAGCCTCCCGTCAGCACGGACCCTGAGAATAACGCAGGCGCAATCGTGCTGCGCGGAGCGGACATCGAAGCCCTGCCGGAAGACCCGGACGAGTTGACGGAAGCGTTGCAGGCGCTGGCCGGGCCCAGTGCCGGGCCAAACGGTGGACAGATTTTCGTTGACGGTTTCACGGGAGGCCGTCTGCCTCCGCGCGAGAGCATACGCGAGATTCGCATCAACTCGAATCCCTTCTCGGCCGAGTACGACCGCCTCGGGTTCGGGCGGATAGAGATTTTGACGAAGCCCGGCACGGACAGGTTTCGCGGGCAGGTTTCCTTTAGCTTCAACGACGAGAGCCTGAACTCGCGGAATCCCTTTGCGCCCAACCGCGCGCCCTATCAGTCGCGCCAGTTCAGCGGGAACGTGAGCGGTCCGCTCATCTCGAAGAAGGCGTCTTACTTTTTCGATTTCGAGCGCCGCCAGGTGGACGATAACGACATCATCAACGCGACCATTCTTGACCCGAACCTGAACGTCACGCCTTTCAGCCTGGCGGTGCTGACGCCGCAGACGCGGACGACTTTCAGCCCGAGGTTCGACTACCAACTGAACCCCAGCAACACGCTGGTCGCGCGCTACAGCTTTAGCCGGACCGAGCGCGAGAACACGGGCGTCGGCGACTTCAACCTGCTGTCGCGGGCCTTCAACACGTCATCCACGCAGCACAGCCTGCAACTGACGGAGACGATGATCGTCAGCCCATCCATTATCAACGAGACGCGATTTCAATTCGTCCGCAGCTCTTCGGAGCGCGAGGGCGACAACTCGCTTCCGACCATTCGCGTGCTAGACGCCTTCACGGGCGGCGGCTCGCAGATCGGGCTCTCCTTCAACCGCGAGTCGCGCTGGGAGTTGGCGAACAACACTTCGTGGGCGATTTCGAATCACGCCCTGAAGTTCGGCGTGCGGCTGCGCGGCATCTCGCTCAAGGATGTCTCGCCGAACAACTTTGCGGGTACGTTTACTTTCGCGGGCGGGCTCGCGCCGCAACTCGACGCCAACAATCAAATCATCCCAGGCGCGGACCCCGTGCTGATTAGCAGCATTGAGCGCTATCGCCGCACGCTGCTCTTCCAGCAGCAGGGCCTGACGCCAGCGGAGGTACGTGCGCTTGGCGGCGGCGCTACGCAGTTCACGCTCGCTGGAGGGAACCCTGAGTCAAGCATCAGCCAGGTGG
>DATEMM010000025.1:0-3758 GCA_035275605.1 Pyrinomonadaceae bacterium | reverse complement strand
GCGATCTCCGCCAGCCGCTTGTCCCCCTCGTTGGAGACGACCCCTTCGAGCGTCACATGGCCGCGATTGACGACGATGTGAATCGAGGGATTTGCCCCCAGGGCGTAGCGGTAAAGGCCGCCTGTGCGAAACAGCGTCCGGTACGTGCTCACGCGTATGGAATCGTCAAAGGACGAGACCGGGAGCACCTCTATCTGGTTGACCACGCGCTCGACGCCCTGTAGCCGCGCCACGCGGCGCTCAGCGTCCCTGCGCGTCGTCGGCCTCACGACCTGCCCGTAAAGCGTCACGGTTCCGTCCTTTATCTCATAGGCGAGATTGTCGAAGACCCCGTAATAGGGCAGCGTGACGAGCTCTTTGCGCACTTTCTTCGTCAGCTCCTGACGGCCTGCGTCCGACTCATTCGGCGAGACCGGAGCGGCCACCACGGCCGACGTCGCAATCAACGTGATGGCTGCGATTGCTAGAATTACACTCTTAACTGTTCTCATTTCCCTTACTTTCCCCCTTGTTTTAACTACTTATTTCCGTCTCTTTCTTTCCCATTGAATTGTTGCCGGGCCGAAAACTTGCGCCCGACTCATAACTTTCGAGCACCCTGACGACCTTTTCCAGGACTTCAAAAGCCTGGCGGCGCTCCGACTCGCTCAAATCCGCTAGCGCCTCGTCGAAGATTTTGCGGCGGCGCTGGCGAAAGCTGTCCACCAGGCGGCGCCCTTCGGCCGAGAGCGCGACTATCACACAACGACGGTCGTCCGCGGCCGCGCTACGTTCGATTAATCCTTTACGGATCAGCCGGTCGGTTAGTTGCGTGATGGCCGGGGCCGAAATCCTCAATTCCGCGGCCAACTGTCCAGTCTGGAGGGGTCCGCGCCTCAAAACCCTTAGAACCTGCGCCTGCGGCAGCGTCAACTCCAGCTCCGTGAGCTGCTTCTGGTACTGATCAATCATCAACCCGGACATGATTTCAGTAAAACTGCTCAAAACTTCCCCCACCTCTGCTGGCGCTGATCCTGCCATCAGAACCCTCCACTACTTAACTTTTTTGAAAATTTAAGATGCCTTAAATATATATGCAGTTGCCCTGGCGGGTCAACCCGGCCAGAGGCACCCGGAGCCATCCGGGCAAGGGAAATTACAAGGGAAAGTGGGGTTTTCCGGGTGGATTGGGGACAGAGACGAAGGCTCTCATCTGGGCTTTTCGCCGGAGGCCAGTTGACTGATTGTCTTCTCGATTCGGCGCGCGCGTGTCTCCGGCCTTTTGGCCTCTTCGACGGCCTGGGCGTACTCCTTTTGGTGCGTGTAGCTCAGTTTCTCCCAGGCGGCGCGCGCTTCCCTGTCGGCTTTGAGGGCTCGTGCCAGGTCTGGCGGCGGGGTGATGACGCGCGGCTCGTCGTCTCGTTCCATGACGACGGTGATGATCTGGCCCCCTTTGGCCTTCGCCCCCTCGCGCGTGGCCTTGTTGACTACCATGTAGTGATGGCCGCCGCCCATAGGGAAGATGGAGCTGCGGAAGGGGAACCCGTTAATGGTTCCGCGGACGGGGACGCGTGCGCGCGTCCCGTAGACTTTGAGCACGTCGAAGGGAATCCGAATCCCGGTCGCCTCGCTCTTTTCGTCCTTTTCCAGCAGAACCCGGAATTTTTTCGCGGGCATAATCGCCTCCTTTGGGGGCGATAATTTATCACAGAGACACGGCGGCGCGTAGAAAACCTTTAGGGAAGAAAGGCAAATTCAACCCCCTGCTTCCTTCTCTTTCTTTGTTTGCGCTGCTCTGTGCCTGTGTGCCTCTCTGGCTGATGTCAATTTGTTGCCGCCGCGCGAGAGGCTTTATACTGCGCTGACTTTCCATCCGAGTAAATCCAGGCGGGGGCAGACGATGACTAAAGCTGATGAGGAGAAGATCAGGCGGCTGGTGCGAGAAGAGCTGCTGGACATTATCGCGGACGCGCAGGACTCTCTGGGCATGAAGAAAGACCCGACGGGGATGGGCCGGCGCGCGCTCGAAGGTCTGGCTGATTTGATTCGCAGCCGCCACTCGGACCAGACAGGCGAGTAGCCAATTCTTTCTACACTTAAAGTTAAGTAATGAGCATACCTTTCAAGTGCACGTCCTGCGGCGGGCCGCTCGAATATGAAGCGGGCGGCGCTCTGACGATTCGCTGCCCCTTCTGCGACAGCTCCATCATCGTCCCGGAAGAGCTCAGGCCGCGCCCAGCCGCTTCGTCCGGCGGGTTTTTCGACGGCATCTTCAAACTGCACGAGCGCGCGGCCAACCTACAGGAGATTGCGCGGCTGGCACGCAGCGGTGAAAAGATAAAGGCCATCAAGCTCTACCGCGAAATCTTCGGCGTCGGCTTGGAAGAGGCGAAGATTGCCGTCGAGCGTATGAGCGTGGGCCAGCAGCCGGGCGTCAACCTGATGGCGTCGGTTGAGCCTTCGTTTCAGGCCCAGACCTTCAACCCGCAGACTATCATCCGCCCGGTCAAGCGCTTCACCTTCGCCTGGGTCATCATCATGCTCGTCATCGCCGGCATCACCGTCGCCGTCGGCCTGATTATCAAATCGGTCGTCGAAAAGAAGGTCAACGAGTTCCTCCCCTCCTCGAAATCTTCGTCCTCGCCCTTTTCGTCCGGATCGTCAGAGCCTGGGTTCGCCAGCGTCGCGCTCAAGTTCGGGACGGAAGGCATAGGCCCTGGCATGTTCAAGGACGCGCGCAGCATCGCCGTGGACGGCGAGGGCAGAATCTACGTCGGCGAGTATCTCAAGAGCGGGCGCATACAGGTCTTCGACTCGGCGGGCAAGTTCATTACGCAGTGGATGGTTGACCCGAAGATGCCGCTGAGGGATTTGACGGTTGACCGCAAGGGCACGGTCTACGTCGTCCAGCGCGGGGAGATTAACCGCTTCGAGGGCACGAGCGGTCAACCGCTCGGCAAGCTGGAGTATGGCGGGAATGAGCGCGCCTACTTCGACGACGCGCGGGTCACTGCGGACGGTGGGCTGGTCGCGGCCATGAACAGCGAAGACCTGGTGCGCTTTAACTCTGGCGGGCGTGTCCTACAGACCATACGCAAGTCAATCAGCACGCAGACGGGCGACCCCGTCGGCGACGTGACCCTGGCCGTGGACGGGCTCGGAAACATTTACGCCTTGAGCGACGGGAGCGACAGCGGAGTCTTCAAGTTTTCGCCCGAGGGGCGCTTTCTGAATCGCTTCGGCAGCTCGGGCGAGGAGCCCGGCCAGTTCCGCGCCCTTCACGCCATTGCCGTGGACGGCCGCGGGCGTATCTACGTCAGCGACGTCAAGGGCATACAGGTCTTTGACTCGAACGGGCGCTACCTGGACGTCTTCAAGGTGGATGGCAACGTCGCCTTCGGCCTGACCTTCAACGACCGGAACGAGCTCTTCGTCGCCGCGCGCACGCAGGTTATTAAATACGTTTTGAATAAGTAGTGACGAGCCCACAGCCTACCGCTGAGAGGTATAGTTTTTCTCGCGCATCGCCGTTATTATAGGGGGAATAGGGCTGCCAGATTTAATCAAGAGATAAGGGAGACTTTATGGGCACCGCGAAAGAAGAGGTTGAGTCGCTGCTAAATAAGCTGCCTGATGATTGCTCGCTCGAAGATATTCAGTATCACCTTTACGTGCTTGAGAAGGTTCGTCACGGCTTGGAGCTGGCGGACGCTCAGGGAACGCTTACACAGGATGAAGCTGAAGGGCGGCTGAGCAAATGGCTTACGAGGTAGTCTGGT
>DATEMM010000024.1:0-3181 GCA_035275605.1 Pyrinomonadaceae bacterium | reverse complement strand
AAAATTGCCTTTAGGCCCCTGGGGGACGACTGCTGCCGACATCCTTAAATGCTCCTCTCAACTGGCTCGTCTCTTTCCTCTACGCTTTCCGGCGGGCGTCTCCTTGCCGGGCGTCGCGCCAGCCTTCGCAATCGCGCTGCTGATGGCCCCGATCCAGACCCCCTCGTTGGCCTCGTAGGTCCCGCCCTTCCCGTTGAGCCGCGCCAGGATTCCTCCCTTGTGATGCAGGCCGATCAGGTCCCAGTCGCGGTTGAAGACGGGGCTGCCGGAGCTGCCGCCGACGGTCGGCGTGCGGTAGTGCATAAAGCCGGGCGGGTCCTGGTGGTCAATGAGCGCGTTGTCCTGTAATGAGAGCGAAAGAGTCCCGCCCGCCGGGTGGCCTATGATGTAGACCCGCTCCGAGCTGCGCACCAGCGGCAAGGCCCTGGCCACAGGGTAAAGGTCCGTGTCCGCGACGCGCCTGTCCAGCCTGACGACGGTCGTGTCCATCTCGTGCGGCGGCGAGCTCCACAGAAGCTCGCTCACCCTGTACTTTTGCTTACCCAACAGCTCGAAAGTGACGACGGCCTCGTGCGAGCGCAGGGAGCCGTACTTACTGACCACTTCCGGGTCGTCGCTGATGACGTGCGCGTTGGTGACGAGCACTGGCTCTTTGCCGAACTTCGCGCTCAGCTCCGTGCCTTTTATCAGAAAGCCTGTGCCAAGTCCTTTCGAGACGCCGCGCCCGATGCGCGCGACCGCGCGGCACCTGGCCTCGCCAATCTTATACCACTCGTAAGTCTGGTAGGAATCGTCGCCCAGGACCTTCTCGTAACTCTCCCTGTCGGGCAAGGCTTCGAGCTTTCCCCGGACTAATTCCTCGACGCTGATTTCCAGCTCTCCTCCCTGGCGCTTTAGTAACTCCGCGCGCAGAGGGGGCAGGAGCATTCTGCCAAGGGCGGAGGTCATGTCGAGTTGCCAGACCGTCTCGAACTGCCGGAGCGTGCTGGCCAGCTCGAAGGCGTCCGCGTAATCCGACCTGAGATATTTGCCGAGCCAGAAGAGAGCATCCTCCGGCCGGTCGAGCGCGACGCAGGCTTCGGCGGCCGTGGCAAAGTCCCAATGCTCCGCACGTTGGTCCGCATCCTTCTCCGCAATCGTTCCCAAGATAGAGACCGCTAAATCCGTCGCAGCTTCCTGGGCATGGAAGCCTTCGACTTTAATGTCTAGTTGGTCGCGCCGGGCGCGGGCGAGCAGGGCCAGCACGTTGATCCCGTGCCAGAGATAATCGGTCTTCTCGTGAGGGAATGCATACGCAGCCAAATAGCAGTTGACGGCGTGATTCAGATTCTCCTGGGTTCGTTTCAGGGAAGGATTCTGCGCGTTGATGTAAAGCTGCTTATACGCGCGACCCTTGAGCCCCAGAGCCTCCGACTGTTCGTCACTTCCGAGTGCTGTCCTGCCAATGAGAAGATCAAGGTCTGCGATTAGGGCGTCGAGGACGGCGAGGGCGGCAGTGAAATTGTCCTGGTCTATCAAAGACTGCGCGTATTGTCGCCGCACAGGGGGCGCGTCCTGCCCCGTCTGAATCAGCGCGTCCGCCACCTGCTGCATTAATTCGAACAAACGCTTGCGGCGCAGAAGCTGTAGAATTCGCGTGGCCTCTTCAAGCGGGTACGGCTCGTCGCTCTGTGAGAGATGAGTGATGAGCTCGCGGCAGAGCGCGGCAGCCCCGGCCTTATTAAAACTGTCCACCTCCCTGGCCAGTCTCTTCCTGAACCCGGAAGCATCCCAGTCCATAACGATTCTCCCGCCGGAAAAAAGGCCCCGTTGATAATTCAACAGATGAGTCGCTATACGGTACACGGCATTCGGCTCGGGTCGCAACCCGCCCGCCTGTAGGGATTTTAAAAGGCGCGCTCGCCCCGTGCTGCCGTGCTATTATCTGGGAAAGCTCGCCAGAACAAACCCCTGGCTGCGGGATTCAAAATCGAACCGGCTTCGAAGGAACTGGCATGCGTCGAGCAGTAATCTGTTTCGCGGCGATAATTTTAATCAATAACTCCACACACGCCCAAAGCGGGCACACGCTAACGGGCGAGTTCCGCACGCTCAGGAATTTTCATTCACGTTTTCTCAAGAGCGACAGGGACATCCTCGTCTACCTGCCGCCCGGCTACGAGGCGGACAAGAAGCGGCGCTATCCGGTCCTCTACCTGCACGACGGCCAGAATCTTTTCGACGGGGCGACCGCCTTCATCAAGGGCCAGGAGTGGCGCGCGGACGAGACGGCCGAGGCTCTAATCAAATCGAAGAAGATTAAGCCCCTCATTATCGTCGGCGTTTACAACGCGGGCCGCGACCGGATTGACGAGTACACTCCAACCCAGGACGCCGGGCACCGGATGGGCGGCAAAGGCGACCTCTACGGGCGTATGCTGGTGGAAGAATTAAAGCCGATGATCGACAGGGAGTACCGCACGCTCACCAGTGCCTCTAACACGGGCCTCGGGGGCTCCTCGCTCGGCGCTCTGGTGTCGCTTTATCTGGCGCTCAAGTACCCGCAGACCTTCGGGCTGGTGGCCGTCGTCTCGCCGTCTGTCTGGTGGGACGACCGCATGATCCTGCGCGCGGTCGAGGCCCTGGAGAAAAAGCCGCGCCTGCGCATCTGGCTGGACACGGGAACGAAAGAGGGAGGGAACGCTGCGGAAGAAGTGAACACGACGAAAAACGCGCGCCTGCTCCGCGATGCCCTCGTCAGTAAAGGCTGGAAGGAAGGCGCGGACCTGAAATACCTGGAGGTCGAGGGCGGCGAGCATAACGAGCGCGCATGGGCGGAGAGGTTTAACCGGATACTCGAATTCCTTTTCCCGAAGTAGCGGGACGCGGGAGGGCAATGATGCACACTTTCCTGGTAGGCGTTGTCGTCGTCGGAGTGAGCGTGCTGCTGGCACACCTGGGCCTGCATCTGGTGCGGCGCAAGGTTCCGCTGACCACGCTCCAGGCTCACCACGAAGTCGCAGGCTTCATCATCGGAGTTCTGGGCGCAATCTACGCCGTGCTGCTCGCCTTCGTCGTCGTCGTGGTGTGGAACCAGTTCGAGGACGCCAAGGCGGCGGTCGGGAGGGAGGCCAATAAGCTGAACGATCTAGCGCGGATGGCAGAAGGCTTTCCAGACGAGCCGCGACGGCGAGCGCTCACC
>DATEMM010000023.1:0-4531 GCA_035275605.1 Pyrinomonadaceae bacterium | reverse complement strand
TGTCATGCCGCCCCTGACGGGGCTGGTTGAATGATTCCCCTGACGTAGAATTCAACCCTCTCATCACTCATCCCTCCGCCCTCATCCCTTCCCTTTAGTGTCCGCTGTGTCCTCCGCCTTCGGGGGTGGATGTGGGTTGGGTTGGCTGTCCGCCCTCTGGTTGGCCCATCATCGGCTCGGTGTGCGCGGCCGCCCTGGCCCCGCCGTCCTTGAGGTAGGGCTTTAGCAGGCTGAGCCAGGCGTTGGCCAGTCTCGAATATTCATTCGGGCAGCGGACGGCCCTGGCCTCCGGCAGCGGCTTGTTGACCATTCCCATGTACTTGTTCGGGTTGTGGCCGAAGACCCAGCAGAGGATGTTGTAGAACCTCTGGCCGTCCATAGAGTGTTCGTCGGCCCAGAGCATGTCCAGCTCTGCCGCAGTCTTCCCGGACTTCGCCAGCCTCTCGTACTGTATGCCCCACGAGAGGGCTCCGCTGATGGCCATCTTCTCTCCCTCTTCCCCTTTAAGGCCGACGAGGACGAAAGTCGAGAGCTGGTCAACGGCGTCTTCTTCCCTGCCGGTCGAAGGCAGTTTCAGCACGTCGATCAGGCAGTGACCAAGCTCGTGTATGAAGGCGAAGGTCAGAGCGCCGCCCACGCGCTCGCCCAGCTCCTCCTGGGTCGAAGAAATCTCTTTGAAGTCCTGCGTCATCTGTGCCATCAACTCGTAGCACATGACAATCTGCTTGTCGCGTGGGTTCCAGAAGGCATTGGGCTGCCCGCACTCCTTAAAAGTGATGGCGACGTTTTCGGGGATGGCGATTGAGGCGTTGAGGTCGTCCGCGATTGATTCGAGCATCCTCTGCTGCCGGAACTGTTCGTTGAGCTGTGCGTACTCGGGGTTTTGCACGTCCGAGTACTCGACCGTGAAATTGCCGCGGTCCGGCTGCGTGGCCTGCCCCTGCTCGTTGGCCATGCCCTTGATGACTTCGGCGCTGGACATGTCCACGTTGCCCTGGGTCGTGCCGCCCGTGTTGTCTGTCCCGAGGCTCGTCCCGCTGGCGTTGTTGTTCTTCTTGCAGCCCGCCAGCAAAAGCGCGCCTGCGGCCAGGAGGATGAGCGCGACCAGTAGTTTTCCCGTCCGGGGAACAGAGTTCACACCGCGATGGGGGTTATTCAATCTAGTCATGTAAAGGTCCTTTCAATTGCCCGAAGGAAGATTGCCAAATGATTTGAAGCTATCTTGTGCAGAACTTGATGCGGGGGCTAATACCATAAAAAGGTTGGCAGGCACAAGCGCAGACTGCCGGAGATGAATCCGCGGCCCTCCTCTGCCTCCGAAGACCCGGCGCGGAGTCCGGCTTAAGGTTTCTCAGGTGCCCCCACGAGGGTCGTCAGCGGCGGCGTTTGCAGCTCGAAGGTCTGCGGGTTCTCGCCGATGATGGCCGCCGCGAAGAAGCGTGGAACGTAGCCGGCGTTCTCGCGCCGGAACTGGTCGTCAAGCTCGTTGCGGTGGGCAAAGAGCGTCCAGAAATTCCTCTCGTAATTCTCAGTATCTCTGAGCTGTCGGAGCGTGGCCGTCACCCACTCCGGCCCGCGGTTGTAGCTGAGCAGCACGAGCGTCATGCTCTCTGCGTCGTCCCCCAGCTCGGCCATGCGGTCTGCTATGTAATGGGCTGCCGCCGGTGCCATCTTCTCCACGTCGCACATCTCCTCGGAAGAGACGCCGTAGTGCTTCGCCGTCTGCGGCAGGAATTGGAATATCCCCTTCGCGCCGATCTCGTTCTCGAAACAGGGCCTGTACTCGGACTCGATCATGGGTATGTAGATGCCGACCATGACCGGGACCTTGCGCGCGGCAAAGGAGCGCGCGATGAGCGGAAGATAGGGGGCCGGGCGCGCGTAGATGACACGCAGGTCTTCCGACCCACCCACCTTCGACGCGTTGCCCAGGCGTTTGACGTAAGAGTCCACGTGCCACTTGATGGAGCGCAGGGCGTCTTCGTTCAGGCGCGCGGGGCGGTCTCCCATCTGCGCGGAGATTTTTTGCTCCTGCTGGCTGATGAAAGCTAGCTGCTCCGCCTCGCTCATCTGCCTGTAAGGTTTTGTCGGCGCTGTCGTCCCGTCGGCCGCGGTCGCGGCGCGGCGTGCGACCGAGCGACTGTAGAGGAAAGAGACGATGGCCACCGCGGCAAGAAGCGAGACGGCGATTAGAGCTTTGACGATGCGGCGCTGGGCCTGGCGAGTCCGCTCTGCGCTGGGGGCTAAACCCGAGGAAGCGCGGGCAGTCGTCACAGTTGGCGGGGTTGACGTCGCTGCCCCGCCGTTGCCGGCAATCTGCTTTGCGCGAGAGCGCGCCTCGCGCAGATGCGCGGCCAGAGACACAGGGTCGCGCGCTTCCACGAAAGCAATCTCACGGCTGACGTTTTTCAAGTCCTCCAACAGCTCGCCAATGTTCCTGTAACGCTCGTCCCTCTCTTTACGCAGAGCCCTGGCAGTGATCTGCTGTAGCTGTGCCAACTCTTCGGGCAGTTCTTCCGCCGGCTGGGAGAAGAGCGGCGGCGGCTCGCGTTCCAGGACGGCGACGAGCGTGTCCATGCGTGTGGCGCCCGCGAACGGCGCGCGCCCCGTAATCATCTCGTAGAGCACGCAGCCAAGGCTCCAGACATCCGTGCGCTCGTCCACGGTGAGCCCGCGCGCCTGCTCGGGCGACATGTACCCGGCGGTGCCCATGACGACGCCCATCTCCGTCTGCGCCTTGATGATGGTCGGCGCTTCGCTCGAAGTCTCAAAGAATTGCTGCTCGGTCAGCTTGGCGATGCCGAAGTCCAGAATCTTCACCAGGCCGTCGTTGCGCCGCATGATGTTCTCGGGCTTGATGTCGCGGTGAATGATGCCTTCGGCGTGCGCCGCCGCGAGCGCCGCCGCGACCTGCGCGGCGATGTCCAGCACCTCCGCGAGCGACAATCCTTCGTCACGAATCAACTCCCGGAGCGTGTGCCCATCTATGAACTCAGTGCTGATGAAGTGAACGCCGTCCGCTTCCCCAACCTCGTAGATGGTCAGGATGCCGGGGTGGTTGAGCGCAGAGGCGGCCCGCGCCTCGCGCTGAAAGCGACGCAGGCGCGCGTCGTCCGCGGCGAAATAGGCGAGCAGAATCTTGAGGGCGACCGCGCGGCCGAGGCGCGCGTCCTGTGCCAGGTAGACTTCGCCCATCCCGCCCACGCCCAACAGCTCGACGATTCGGTAAGGGCCGACCTCGTGCCCGAAATCCATCTCCGGCCCGGTGCCAATCAGCACGCGCGCGTCCTGCGCGATGGCCGGCTGCTCTATAAAATTCCCCGCCTCATCGTGTGCGCTCAGGAGCGACCCGGCCTCGCTCTGCAACTCGGCGTCGCCCGCGCACGCCTCTTCCAAATAAGCGGCGCGCTCCCCCGGCGGGCGATCCAACGCCCCCTGAAACACATCCTCAACCTGTTGCCATCTTTCTGGAGTCATAAAATTAAGGGATGAGGACGGAGGGATGAAAGGGTTTGAGTAAAAGCGTCAAGTGAATTAATCACTTGATCGCGCTTTTACTTCATCCCTCATCCCTCATCCTTCATCCTTCTATATAGCCATGCTTTCGCGGCGCGCCAGTCGCGGCGGATGGTCATGACGGAGACGTCAAGGACGTCGGCCGTCTCTTCGAGGCTCAGGCCGCCGAAGTAGCGCAGCTCGACGACGCGTGCTTTGCGCTCGTCGAGCCGGGCCAGTTCGTCCAGCGCCTCACTCAGCGCGACCAGCTCGGCGGCGCGCTGGTAGGTCATGACGGCGGCGGCTTCGAGCGAGACCCGCTCGGCGTCCGGGCCGCCGCGCTTCACGTAGCGACGCTTGCGCGCGTGATCAATCAGGACATGGCGCATGACCTGCGCCGTGACCGCGAAGAAGTGCGCGCGATTCTCCCAATCTATCTGCTGCTGTCCGGCCAGGCGCAGGTAAGCCTCGTTGACGAGCGCGGTGGTTTCGAGCGTGTGCCCCTGTCGCTCCAGCCGCACGTAGCGGTGCGCTATGCGCCGCAGCTCGTCGTAGACCAGCGGCGTCAGACGGTCCAGCGCTTCGCGGTCCCCCTGCCGCCATTCCAGCAGCAGCTCGGTCACGTTCGGCTGTGAAGCGGTCGTCATGCTCTTCTCTTCTACCCGGCGCTGATTCTAGCATCTTTCAACGCGTCAGAGGGCAACGCTTATTCACGAAAAAATTTTCGCGCGCGATGAACACTTTCATCTCTCTTTCTCGCTTACTTAATTGAGGGCTCTCCGCAAAAAGGCCGCTCACCCAGAAAAAATAAGTTGAGGAGTAACCGATGAAAATTCAAAGAATGATTCTTCTCTCGCTCGCCTTAATTATTTCACTGGCGGCGCTCGGGATGACTGCTGGCGCGCAGGCCGCGCGCTCCGGCAAGCTTTACCAGGAGATGACCGTTGAGGAGCGGCACGCGTTCGTCGCCGAGCAGGCGCGCGCCATCGCACGCCAAATGTCTGGCACAGAGTATGACTTCACGGCGGCCTTCGAG